>JAEESL010000060.1 GCA_016286345.1 Dehalococcoidales bacterium
CGGTTCAAACATATAACGGAACGCTTTATTTATACTGCATCAACGTAAATTGGTACGATCTGAAGATTTATGCGTCTGTCACCACGCAGATATCGTACTTCTTCTGCTGTATTGGGATCAACAGCATTTGTTACAAACAGTTCTGTAAATGGCAATTCCTCTGTAAACCTCTCAAGAAGCTCCTTTGTCTCTTCTCATGAAACAAGAGTATCCTTACGACTTAAACGTGAACTACGTTTCTCTGTTGCAAGCAAAAATCGATAATACTTTTCCGTCGTTCATCATCCATTTCCATAAGGTTCTTCTTTTTCATCTTGTGATTCTTTCGTCATTGATTAGTCTCTCATATCTTCGTTTTTTCTATAAGATATAGGACTTTTTTGTTCTACTTTGACTCTAACATTTAGGTTTTTACGTTTATCATTTTTTTGTTTTTTGAATAAAAAAAAAGAAAAAACAGCTGCCATGGGATGACAGCTGTTCATAAATAAGATTTTTCCTGATTACTACATGTCTGCCATAAGAGCCATGGCCTTATTGATAGCAGTCTCTGCTTTATTCAGACAATCATAGGACAGTGATGAGTTATGAGCGCCGTGGCTGTTCTCGCCAAAGACAAAATCCCAGTACCACTGAGCTTCTCTGTGAAGATCCCTGATAGGCTGGAGCTGTTCGTCGGTGAATTTCCCTGAATCTTTGTAAGCGGCAAGGGCCAGGATCATGTTTGACAGTTCCTGTCCTACTTCGATGGTGCGGTCTTCGACGCCTTTCTGGACGCCGTGTACAAATTCTGCCATATCGTAGGGATGACAGCGTTTGCAGGTCTCGAGGACTTCGGGCTTATCCAGAGGTGTGGTGAAGAAGTGGTCGGAATAAGTCGTGCCGTCCGCAGCGGTGCACTCTCCCATATGACAGTCGGCACAGTCCAAAAAACTGGCGTGTATACTGCCTTTGCCGAGGTAAGTCTCGAATTCGGGATGGGTCGCCTTGGGGATCTTTGTGCCGGTAAGACCATGGGTGGTCTCTGCGACATTGTTTTCGATGTAGAAATTGAGGATGTATTCGGGATTCATGTTATCGAGACCGGTATAAGCGAGCTTGGCTTCATCGGTCGATTTGAGGAAGTAGTACTCGCAGTGACACTGTCCGCATGCAAGGTTATTGATTTTGTAATCCTTGATATTTTCACCCAATGCATTCTTGAGATATGAGTGAGTGATGACTACTTCGCTGCCGGTGTTTTCATGGCAGGTATAGCATCCGATAAGTTCATTGAGCTTCTCGTAAACTTCATCGAATTCTCTGCTGTATACCTCGACGCCTTCCGTATTGACCATGTAAGTGAAATCAGACGATTTGCAGGTCAGACAGTTGGCCTTGGGATGAGGGCGGCCGGTCTCACCGATGTCGGTGAGTGAATAATTATGGCCTCGCGGTTCGATGTAATATTTGCCGTATGAACTTCCTGCATAGATGACTGAGAGAAACTGATATTCATCCGGGATGTTTACCACCTCATCCAGCTCAAGATCCTTCATGTAAGACTCATACTGATTTGGATACTGAGTTTTCCATTCTTTGGCAGAGATGATACGGTTCTCATCATTGTTCTTGTTGCCATTACATGCCACTATGAAGATGCTTAGGATAGCCAGGATACAGAATAAAATGATGATAAAAGATTTTTTCTTCATAAGCCTGCCTCTGATGAAAAAATTGACAGATGTCTGTTTATGTATATTGTCTCACAATTGAGGATTATAAACAAGGCTTATAAATCGAAAGACTATTGGGCTTTAATAATCAGATCTTCTCCTGCTACACATGTTTTACCATACTTATATGAAAAAACCGAATGTGCAAAAAACGTCATATAAAAAAATCCCGTTTCTATCGTATAATGTTGATAAAACAACTAACCATTTTCGGAGGCAATCATGCTTATCGTAACCACAGATAACATCTCCGGCAAAGATCTTGAGACCTTAGGTCTCGTCAAGGGCAACGTCGTCCAGTCCAAACACATCGGAAGCGATATCGGTGCAGGACTCAAATCCCTGGTCGGCGGAGAGCTCGGTGCCTATACCGACATGATGACTCAGGCACGTGACATCGCTACCAAACGAATGGTCGCCGAAGCTGAGGCTCTGGGTGCCGATGCTATCGTAGGCGCCAGGTTCATGACTTCATCCATCATGCAGGGCGCATCCGAAGTCATCGCTTTCGGCACTGCCGTAAGGTACAAATAATCCATAAATACACACCAAATTGAGAGAAAAAGCTATTTCTGCCTTCTGAACCGGGTGAAGAATCCTCCGACATCCTGGGAGAGATCCATACCATGAACCCGGTCGGACGCGAAAACATGCAGCAAATCCTGGATAGATATTGGAAATAGTGTAAGTACAACTTATGACTAGAAAAATCACGTGCTGATCTACTGATGATCTGACATCAAAGCACACATAATGGGCTGTTCATCACAGTCCATTTTTTTGCATACACTCCTCTCCTGAAACGATCAGCAAGACAAAAGCAGGTTTTCGGGCAAAAATGCCATTTATTTTGTGGCATTAAGAGACATACCGGCGTAAAAAGATTCCTTATACCTCTGAACCTTCATAAAAATACCTTTTGACTACATAAAAAACAAAAAATAATCAAAGATCATTTTTTAGGTATGAAAGAGAGAAAAGAAATCTTATGGTGGAGACGGGGGGATTCGAACCCCCTACCTTTTGACTGCCAGTCAAACGTTCTTCCAAGTGAACTACGCCCCCAAAAGACAAAAGATAATTTATCACAACTGCATTATTCTTGCAAGAAAGCCTCTTTTTACTTATACTTTTTCTGAAGACAAATGTGGGGTGAACGATCATGAAAAAGCTTTCAATGCCGCGTAACCTTAAGGAATTAATCATGGTGCTTTTAACCGGCACCGGTCTGATCCTTGCCTTAAAAGGTCTTTTCAACACCCAGCAGGTCGGCTTCAACATCTTCTCCCAGCCCGACTGGAAAGTCTTTGCACTGGGCATGGGATTTATTCTTATCGCAGTTCTGATGGGCTTTATTATCAAGGGCGGAAAGAACATCTAGTTCTTCCGTTTATTTGTCTTTCTTATTCAGCTCTATACACTTGTCTATTTCAGCCTGGGTAACGCCAAAGTCTGCATAGACATTAATATCGGTTATTCCGGCACCGACAGCTTCCACAAGATTAAGATCCCCGTTCTCATCAAGGAACGGTTCAAGCATCAAATCATTATGCCATGCCTCGATCGCCCTGGGAGAATATAAAAGCTTTAATTCGTTTCCCAGTCCTTCATGAAGCGCTCTTACTCCGTTGCACTGTCCGTACGGATCTATGCAATTCTTTTCCTTGAGTTTCATAAAAGCTTTAATGCAGCGTTTGCCGTCTTCATCGGCGCACAGACCGATAAGAGCATCACCCAGTCCCTTATCGATGACTGTATTGACTCTTTTCCAGTCAAGGTTTCCGGTATTTTTGTCATAGATAAGACCGCCGGCAGCCATATTGATGCGGTTGAATAATTCCTGATAATCCCGCATGCGGTCGTTTTCGGTATACTCTTCAGCCATCTTTTATCCCAGCTTCCAGGTGGTTCCGGTTGGTCCGTCCTCGAGAGTAACTCCCAGTTCCTCAAGTCGTTTTCTGAGAGCATCAGCCATCTGATACTGCTTGGCAGCTCTCAGTTCCTTTCTGGTTTCGATAAGAAGTTCTATGAAAGGAGCTGCATCGCCTGCGCTCTTTTCAGGCAATTTAAAGGTTAGACCCAGTACTCCGCCGAGTTCCTTGAGTTCTTTTACGGCATCGGTGACATCGCAACCGTTGTCTCTGGCCTTGTTGATTTCTCTTGCCAGATCGAAGAGAGCTGCAACCGCCTGGGATGAATTGAAATCATCATCCATCGATTCGGTAAAACGGGTCCTGTAAGACTCCAGATCGATATTTGAGGGCTTGTCGCCCTTTGTTTCGAGACTTACTGCCTGTGCAAGTCTTTCGGCGCCCTTCTGGGCGGATTCCATGGATTCATCGGTATATGTAAGAGGTGATCTGTAATGGGAAGAAAGTACAAACATCCTCAGAGCATCAGATGAGTATTTCTTTAATGCTTCTTTAATGCTGATAACGTTTCCGATGGATTTGCTCATCTTGTCCTTGCCAAGCTGCATCAGACCGTTATGGAGCCAGAATCTCACAAAAGGCTTTATTCCGGTATAAGCTTCAGACTGGGCGATCTCATTCTCATGATGCGGGAAGATAAGATCTTCGCCGCCTCCGTGGATATCGATGGTCTCTCCCAGATACTTCAGTGACATGGCAGAGCATTCGATATGCCATCCGGGTCTTCCGGGACCCCAGGGGCTTTCCCATGAAGGCTCTCCGGGTTTGGTAGCCTTCCAGAGCACAAAGTCCATTGGATTTTCCTTGTCGGTATCGACTTCGATACGGCTTCCTGCCATCATCTGGTCCAGGGTCCTGTGGGCAAGCTTTCCGTAATCGTCTTTCTTTTCAACTCTGTAGTAAACCCCGTTGGGAGTCTGATATGCGTATCCCTTGTCGATAAGTCCCTGTATCATATCTATGATGGAAGGGATCTCCTTGGTAGCAAAAGGATAGACATCAGCCCTGAGGATATTCAGTGAATCAAGATCCTGCCAGAAGCCTTCGATGTTGCGTCGGACCAGTTCGTCCGGAGCAATCCCCATGGCGTTGGCTTTATTGATGATCTTATCCTCGATATCGGTAACGTTCTGAACATGCTTTACCTTATAGCCTTTAAACATCAGATATCTCTTAATGATATCGAAGTTTATATAACTCATGGCATGTCCGACATGTGCTTCACTCTGGGGAGTGATGCCGCAGACATACATAGTTACATATTCGCCTGCGGGAACGAATTCTTCTTTTTGCTGGGACATAGTGCTGTATATTTTCATAATCTAAACCTCGGTAAGTAATACTACAGCTGATGCGGCAATACCTTCTTCCCTGCCGCAGAAGCCTAATTTTTCTGTTGTCGTTGCCTTGATGCCGATCGCATCAGATCTGAGCTCGAGGATCGGAGCAAGCTTTTTCTTCATTTCATCGATATAGGGAGAGATCTTCGGTCTTTCCGCCATGATAGTTATATCACAGTTACAGATCCTGTAACCGCCGGCATTTACTCTTCTCATCACATATTCAAGAAGAGTCAGACTGGATACTCCTCTGTATCTTTCATCACCCGGAGGAAACAGGTGGCCTATATCGGGCAGTCCGCAGGCACCCAGAAGTGCATCCATCAGGGCGTGAACCGCACAGTCGGCATCGCTCCATCCGACAAGCCCCTTTTCATGCGGTATCTCTATGCCGCATAAAATGACCTTGTGTCCTTCCTCCAGACGATGAACATCAAAACCCTGTCCTATTCTCATTGCTTTTCTCTCAAACGGAGTATGGTCTCACCAAGCAAGGCATCATACTCTTCAGTAATTTTAATATTATCTTTGGAACCCATAAACATCGCAACTTTTGTTCCCATTTTCTCCAGCAGCATGGCGTCATCAGTCACTTTTTCATTGCCGTATCTTGAGAATGCAGCGATGATGAGCTCCGTTCTGAAGATCTGCGGAGTCTGTGCTCTCCAGAGGTAACTGCGGTCAAGCGTTGCGGTAATAGCCCCGTCCTCCACTCTTTTCACTGTGTCAACGATCGGGATCCCGCAGCAGGCGGCATCATTATCCTTCATGGCTTCAATGCCGCGGTCGATTATATCCTGCGTAACAAAAGGTCTTGCCCCGTCATGGATAAGCACATATTCTGAATCCATTACTTCAGTGAGTCCGTTCAGTACGGATTCCTGCCTTCTGGATCCTCCCAGCACAACACTCTTCAGTTTTGTGAATTTATCCTTCGGAAGAAGACTCTTTATTTTAAGAATGTTATTTTCCG
>JAEESL010000061.1 GCA_016286345.1 Dehalococcoidales bacterium
CTTTAAATCTGATCCGCAGGCAAGAATCTGATGATCAGATATATAAGGCATTGAAATAGGGAACGGAGCATAACCTCTTGCACGCCTGATTATTCTTTTTTCACCGGCAAAAACAGCTGTTACACTGTCATCATATCTCCTGCATATATCCCTGTTATGTATGACCAGATAATCAGCAATGTTTCCAAGTTCAGCTATTGCTTCATTATTTTGACTGACAATAGGTTCTTCGGAAATATTACCGCTTGTCATAACAAGAGGAATGTCAGTTTCCCAAAGTAAAAGATGATGTAAAGGAGTATATGGAAGCATAACTCCCAGTTCTGATAACCCGGGTGCAACTTCATGAGTAAGTTTATTAAGTTCTTTTAGTTTAAGAAGAACAATTGGGGCTGCAGAGGATTCAAGAAGAGCCTTTTCTTCGTCAGAAACATAACAGTATTTTTCTATTTCATCAATTGATTTCATCATAACGGCAAATGGTTTTGCCGGACGATGTTTTCTTTCTCTTAGAAGTTTGCATGCATTGTTATCGAGTGCATTGCATGCAAGCAGAAACCCGCCAAGACCTTTAACAGCGATTATTTTCCCATCATGCAGCAATTTGCTTGCATTCTGGATAACATCGCCTTGAATTTGATTTCCTTTGTTGTCAAATAATTCTAAATGAGGACCGCATATAGGACATGCATTTGGTTGTGCATGGAATCTTCTATTGTTAGGATCGCGGTATTCCTTTTCACAGTCATCACACATTTTGAATGATTTCATAGTAGTAAGAGGTCTGTCGTAGGGAATATCGTTTATGATTGTGAATCTGGGACCGCAGTTTGTGCAATTTGTAAAAGCATAACGGTATCTTCTGTTTGAAGGATCGAAGATTTCGTCTTTGCATTCATGACATGTTGCGATATCAGGGCTTAAAAGCTGATATTCATCTTCTTTGCGAACAGACGGAATGATATTAAATCCGTCATCAGGTTTTTCGTCAATAATATAATGATCGATTTTAACTATATTTGAAGCGGGCGGTGCATTTCTTCTGATATCAAGAATAAAATCATTGATGGAATCAATATCACCCTGAACTTCAATATCTACAGTACCGGATGTATTGCAAACATTACCGGTAAGTTTGTATTGAGTGGCTAACTGGTAAATAAAAGGGCGGAAACCAACCCCTTGGACGACACCGGATACAATAACTTTGAAACGAGCCATATCAGGCTCCTAATCTTCAGTTTCTTCTGCTAAAAGCTGATGAATGGCGTCGATTAACTGAGGAACTCTATCACTAACAGACTTGGATAAACCGAATTTAACAGATGTATCTTCAGGTTCACAGCCAATAACATAAACCTGTTTAGGATAGAAATGAAGGGCAGAAGCAGTGGATAAAATCTTGGTGAGATCTGTCTCATGCATACTGACTTCAACTTCACCAAGAGTAGGGAGATCTTTAAGCTGTTCTTCTTTCAGCTCAAAACAATGAGGCTTGCCGGGCTCAGAACCCGGCAAGCTTATTGCATCTACGAAAATAACTCTGTCGTAATCTGACAGTGTCAACGCACATTTAAATCCTGAGATACCAAAATCTGCAACTCTTACATCTTCAGGGATTGCTGGATCATTTTCCAACTGCTCAATAATGTATGGTCCGAGACCGTCATCACCTTTGAGCTTATTTCCCACTCCGCATATAAAAGTTTTCATTATTTAAAAGTGCTTTCTATTGTTAATTAGGCCTTGTTTCCGAATTTCTTTTCGAAAACATCGTCAACATGGACGTGGCTGAGTTCCTGGCTGACAATCAACTTATCCTGAGGATCGAAGATCTGAACAGTGCAGCCCAGACAAGGATCAAAGCTGTGGATTGTTCGGACAACATCGATACCAGTGATTTTACCGCCATCGGCAGGTTCAGTGCAGTCTGAACCGATGATTGCTGCTTCATAAGGACCAGGTCGGCCTTCAGCATCTCGAGGTGAGATATCCCATGCAGTCGGGGTGATGATCTGATATCGATGGATCTTGCCTTTCTGCATGACTACCCAGTGACCAACGCCGCCTCGCATACCTTCAACCAGACCGACACCAAAGCCGGATTCAGGTCGTTTGTACTGATTCCAAACCTTGGTTTCACCCTTTTTGATCATTTCAAGGGCCTGTAAGGTCTGCTTGTATGCACAGTATGCTGAATATGCATGATAGTAAGCTCGAGCTCGAACTCTTTCAAGTGAATTGTTCTTGGCAGGAACTTTCCATTCCATTGTTACTTCGTCGCAAACTTTTGAACCGGCTACTGTACCGCGAGGTAAGGTGAATTTGACTGATTTACCAGTTGATTCAGGTCGATCCTGGCTGACTGCTGCAACGTATAATCGGCTGAGAGGGTTGCCGGCTACGACGTGGGTCTTGCCATCAACTCTGTTCTTCCAGTCATACCATCGAGGAGTCTTTGCCCATGAGTATTTGTTTTCGAAGTCCATTGCTTTTGCAGCAAAAGGTTTGGTTGATTCGTTCCAAGGATGATCTTTAGTAAGAGGATTGTTGCAAGGATCCTTGGGGAATTCAGCGCTGGGAGTATCATTGTAATATGAGTGGGTGACAGTTTCCTGAACACCGACGTTCATTTCAATGAGGTCATTGGTGATTAATTTGCCGTCGATTACGATGCCAGGAGGAACCATTCTCTTGAGACCCCATTTGCCCATATCTGCATATTTTGCATTGTAGGCATAAGGATCATCGTAGCAGCCCCAGCTGTAGAGATCGAACGGG
The DNA here is from genome assembly GCA_016286345.1 of Dehalococcoidales bacterium. Taxonomy (GTDB): domain Bacteria; phylum Chloroflexota; class Dehalococcoidia; order Dehalococcoidales; family UBA1222; genus UBA1222. Next base: position 2,782 of record JAEESL010000061.1, read on the forward strand.
AATTCACCGACATTTTCAAGACCGTTTGCCTGGCAGAAATCAACTAAGTCATCAATGAAAGGAACTAATTCTTTTGTGAATGCAACTTCAGAAGCTAACATTGCATAGTACTGTTCAATTGATTTCAGTTCGACTGTTCTTGCAATACCGCCGGGAATAAAGGTGTTCTGATGAGGGTGCTTTGCACAAAGAATGGTAGCCATTGAGATACCAGTCTTTGCAGCGCCCAGACATCGTAGCCAGAATGAACCTGAAACAGGATTCAAAGCGACCATCATGTCAGCGATTGTGGCATAGCCATGTTCCTTACAATGAGGAGCAGCTGCATTCTGAGCTTTTTCCCAAAGTTCAGGGTTAACTTTCTGAACAATTTCTGAAGAATAGTCAGGACCTTCGAGGATACCGCAACCCAATGCGCCATCATAAACTTCTTCAGCCATGAATGCCAAATTTCGTAAAGCAATGGCCAGAGGAGGTGGGGGTGCATTGTATGCCATATCACAGGCAATTACGGCAGCAGTGGCATGAGGTGTAGGGCATACACCGCAGCTTCGCTGTGCCAACCAGATTGCATCGGCAGGTTCGTGACCAATAAGGATGTCTTCAAGTCCACGGAACATTGTTGCATAAGCATATGCATCAACGTACTTTTTGCTATCGCAATCAGCAGTAGCAAAAGCACCCATGTGACCCTCAAGACGAGTCATAGGTTCAATGCTAATATCAATTTTCTTCATACTAAATCTTCCTCTTTACAAAGCGGTGGAGTGTAGCTTTAACCTTGCCGACATTGTCCATGACACCTTCACCAACCCAGAACATAACAGGATTCTTCTTCAAGAACGGTGAGAAGATACCATCTGGGAATGTAGGTTCGGTACAACCAATACAAACTGTACCGACGTTAGGACAACCGCCATAACCTTCAGCAAAGCCATTCTTGGCAACTGGACAATGAGCATGAGGTCCTTTGCAGCCTAAGAGGCCCATACAATACGGTTCACCGAAATGATGGGACATTGTACCACCGGCGAGGTAACCGCATCGAGGACAATTCTCGTGGACAGTTGCGCCATAAAGGAATGTAGGTCGATTGTACTCATCAAGTTCAGGAACAGGAAGAGCACCACGGGCAACTAATGCTAATGTAGCAAAAGCTTCGATAATGCTGTCTCCGGGAGGTGGACAACCGGCAATGTTAATTACAGGAAGACCAAGTGTTGATTTGTAATTCTTGCCAAGGTATTCCATGAGGCCTACGGCACCAGTGGGATTGCAACCAGCGGCAGGGAAACCGCCGAAACAAGCACAGGTACCGACAGCAACCATTGCAGCTGCTTTAGGTTTGAGCATATCAATAACCTCATTAGCAGTGTAAAGTTTGCCGTCTTTTTCACCAACTGAGCAGTAATAACCGCCAGTTTTTGCTGCAGCAGCTTCATCAGGAATGGAACCTTCTACGGCAAGTACGAACGGATCATATTTGCCTGCGGCTGCATCTAAGAGGATCTGCATACAATCTTCACCCCAGGGGGCCATGATTGTATGATGGAAAACAATGTTGATGTTTTCCACTTCTGGGAGAACGCCTGTCATGACATCCACTAACGAAGGGTCTCGTGCAGACAATAATGCAATTGTATCGCCTGTACAACCCTGTGCCTGGAGCCAAATCAGGTTAATGGGATCTACCTTTTGCGTCATCAGCATACTCCTTTTTATTATTTTTTTGTTATTTACATAACATTTATGCTAGTACGCCAACATGCACTAGACCTGTTGGCCTAGTGATGCACCCATAATATACTTTTTTTATTTTGGCTTTGTCAATTAGATAGATTAAATATTTGTTCTAAATTCCTGTTTCTTTATTAATAATTCCCGATATGATAATTTAATAATTAAACAAGGAGGAATAATAATGGCAAAACAATGGCAGTCAAAACCAGAAATGGCTATAGATCCTGAAAAGAATTATTCAGCCGTTCTTCATACCAGCAAAGGTGACATTACTATGGAGTTTTTTACCAAAGAATCTCCTGTCACCGTTAATAACTTCATATTTCTGGCAAAGAATGGTTTTTACGATGGTGTGAAATTCCATAGAGTTATTAAGAATTTTATGATACAGACAGGTGATCCGACTGCAACCGGTATGGGCGGTCCCGGATACAGATTTGATGATGAACTTCCTGCCAAACATCCGTATTCAATCGGTATTGTAGCTATGGCTAATGCCGGACCAAATACCAACGGATCACAGTTCTTCATTTGTTGCGGGACTGATGCGTTAAGTCTCAACCGATATCCGAATTACACTCAGTTTGCCCAGGTAAAAGAGGGTATTAGTACCGTTCTTGATATTTCCACATCACAGGTACGCTACAACCCCGGAACAGGTGAGTACAGCACTTTGATCAATGATGTAACCATCGATTCGATCGATATAATTGAAAAATAGAATTCACTTATTAAATAAACAGAAGGCCTCTTGAAAGAGGCCTTCTTACTTTTCATTAAGTTTTCTTCTTATTAATTGCTTTTACTGCTGAGATCTCTTTTGCTAACAGTCTCTTTGATGAAGTCATCAGCCTTGTAACTGAGTTTTAGAGTGGAATTGCCCAAATAGTTGTAGTCGTACTGTGAGCCAAGCATTCCGTAATCGTGTTTGACTCTGCTTCTGTACATGATGAAGAGAATTATAACCAGAACAAAGGAAACAATACCATCAACAATTGTGATATTGGAATCTATTACATATCCAAAGCCTAAACCGATAACAACACCGAGAAGACCGAATAACATACTGTGTACCGTAAGCTTTCCGCCATTGATAGGAAGTTTACCGCATACCTCACCGGTCTGTGCATTCATTTCGTAATAATACATGGTTGATCCATCGCGGTAAGTCATGACCCATGCAGGAAGCATATAATATGCATAGGATGAATTAATAGGAATGTCTAAACTTGAATTACCTCTTAAAGAATCATATTTTGTATCTTTCGTAAGAACCGGAGTCAGATATGATTTAACTTCATCTTCAACAGATGTCTGGATATCGGCAATTTCAATATCCTTTTTTTCGGCCTGAAATCCTGAGAAATAAATTAGAGTAAAGTCTTTGCAGTCAGGATAGTTGATGGGAAGAATTGCTTCAGCAAGCTGCTTGTCAG
>JAEESL010000062.1 GCA_016286345.1 Dehalococcoidales bacterium
AGCTGTCAGCAAAAGATTATGGGTGGCCATTGCCCTGATTACTGTTTCAAGCATTCTGTTGTCGTTTGAGGAAACGGGCAGTTTTCACTTCTCATATGGCTCATTGTTTGTTCTTTTGGCGACTGTATGCTGGGGACTGGAAAACAACTGTACAAGAAAGATTTCCGGCAAAAGCACTTATGAAATTGTTGTACTCAAAGGTATCTTTTCAGGAGGCGGAGCGTTCATAATTGCGATGCTGCTTGGAGAAAAACTGCCGGAGATAAAGTATATTCTGCTTGCCATGATGCTCGGATATGTGGCGTATGGCCTCAGTATTTTCCTTTATATCCGGGCGCAAAGGTATCTCGGTGCAGCAAAAACGAGTGCATACTATGCAGTTGCACCGTTTGTGGGAGCATTTTTTTCATTCGTTCTGATAGGGGAAAAACTTACCTGGATATACTTTGTTGCGTTGATTGTAATGATAGTCGGTACGGTATTTGTAGTCATGGATACGATTGCAAGGCATCACACACATATGCATGTCCATTCCTTCACCCACACTCATGACGGAAGCACGCATACGCATAAAGTTGAGCATTCCCACGAGCATGATCATTATGTGGTCGTCGATAAGCATGGACATCATCATAGCCAGAGCGAATTGGAGGCAGATTCAGGACATGCACGTGAATAAAGAATATCAAGTCTCCTCAATACCGGTTTAATACTGTGGAATTTACAGTGATCGTTTCCTTGCGAAGAAACGGGAGTGAAAAATAATGGAATTCGGTTGGATCAATCTGTTTGGAGCAGTCATCGTTATTGTAATGATGATACCGAACATCGTTTATGCTGCCCGAAATAAGGATGAGAAAAACCTTTGCACGAATAAGGTTATGAATCTGATCGAGCAGATCGGACGATATGCGTGCATTGTGTTGATGTGGTTTCCGTTGCTTGTGTGGAAATTCGGCTTTGCAGGCGTATTGGAAATGTTGATCTACCTGGTAGGCAACGGGTTGATGCTCTTTGTTTATCTGCTTGTGTTTGCACGATATCTGAAAGAAAAGACATCTCAGCGTGCAATGATTCTCGCTGTGTTGCCTGCATGTATTTTCCTGTTGAGCGGATTGCTTCTGCGGCATTGGTTGCTTGTATTGTCTGCGCTCTTATTTGCGATAGGTCATATTTACGTTACAAAACAGAATTTCGATGCATCTTAAAATAATTCCAGGAAGCTCATTATCTGCTTTTGGCAAACCGTTGCGCTGACTGATTAGTATATGATACGTTATTCGTACAAAGGTGTCGGTTGAACAAAATAAAAGCCGCTCATTGCGGTGAAATGACAAAGTCAGGGAGGGCCAGCATTTATGAAAAGAATGACAGCAATTACTGCATTGATACTTGTTTTCACTCTCATCCTTTCCGGATGCGGAGCCAAACCTGGCACTTCGACGGCGCCGTCCACGACTACTAAGACAGGAAATACCAGTTCCCAGGGAGGAACATCCAACGTTCCTGATATTACGATCCCAACGCCGTGGACGCAGGATTATCAGTCGGCGTTGCTTGATAAGATCCCGTTTACAGTCGATTTGGGTGCCGGCTGGGAATATCGCGACCTAACTGCCAACGGAGTGCACCGAAGGGTCACTGTAACTTACGAAATGGATTCTTCCGTGATCCAGACCGACCCATGTTATACCTATTTCAGGGTCGATATCCTGGGCGATGGGATGTACGCTGAAACGGTTGCAGTCGGCAGAGCATTCCTTTCGGACAACATGGCTGACTATGTGAGGAGCGAAGACCCCGATATGATCAATATGGAACTATTCGAAAACGATTTCAAGGCGTCCGCTTTCAAGGGAAAGGATAAGGACTATATCGTGATCGGCATTCCGGCAGGGTGGGAGAAGAACACTTCAACCATGGTGATCTCAACGGCTGACGGTAAGCTGCTTGCCGATATGGAGGTCGACAAATCCAATCGTGTGACCCTGAAGGGTGATGATACAGGAAAATACATGGACTATTCCAAAAATACCAACTTCTTCAGCTTCGGTGAAAACTCGATCACATATCTTAAGGTTTCGCAGCGGGTCGATGGTGTTACCTACCTGAAGGAGTATTCTCTGACCATTGCCAACAACGAGATCACATCGGTTGAGACCGGCAAGACCTATACCACCACCGATACGGTTCCGGATCTGCCGGGTATTGCGATCCACTGAGACCTTCCAAACGATACGACTTTTTTACATATCGTTTAAAAAAGGCAATTCCTGTGACTAATTGTCAAAGGTTTCCTGCCCTTTTTCCTGTGGAATAGGGAAAATTGTTTTCAAGTGCTCTTTTCACAGTGATAAAAAGCATAACCTTCAATCCCGATATAACTTAATTGTCACGACAGTCTGGGAGAGCCACATTCACAACAGAATTTTCCCAGATTCTTAGTCTGACAATTCGGGCAGACCCACTCTGTATCAGAATTCAATGTCTGAATCGGTGATGCATAACCAGACGTGGCAGAGATATTTTTTTGTTCCGTCACGGGTTGCAGTCCAAATTCTTTTATTTGCTTTTCAAATAGATCAATGGACGGCCCGTAAGATTGGCTTCCCACGGTAATCGTGACATCATGCTCAGGCATCACAAACTTTATCTTTATCTTACTTCCATATTCATATTTCACATCGGGAGCACTTACCTCAAAACTGTAGCTGGTGTCGGAAGCAACCGCATAATACCCCACTACCACTTCTTCTCCAGGAGCGTAGAAAAACTGTCCGTCTTTCGGTTTCAAAAATGGATTCGATAACCTAAGTTGGTATTTTCCCTCTATCGCAGCATGGTTTACGGCATTCGGGCAGATATGATCCCAGCCCCATGAGGTGGGGTTATTAAAAATCTGCTGATCGATCATTTTCTTATATTCTTCCTCGGATTCAGAGGTCAATCCCCGAATAACCAGCTCCGAATGTGCTTTGATTCCATGCCTCTCCAACTCCTGATCCAGCAATCCTTCCAGACCTTTGAAATTACTCTTAACTATGGGTGTATTCTCAGGCCAGTCTTCGTTCAGGCATTTGGCGATCATCTCAGAGCCATTGACTTTAATCTCAGAAATCACTGCATCGTCAGAATCATATCGGTTCCCGTCATAATCGGAAACCTCTACTTTAACAACGAAACGTGCCTCCAGATCTACATCGACATAGTTCCCTCCGCGCTCCCAGTATTCACGAAAGCCAATCGGTTTAGGTGTTCCAAATTTCAGTTCAAACATTTTTCTCCCCCAGATCTTTGGTTGGATTAACTGTTCATAGCATTATGCTTGTTCTTCATTTTTCCTGCTTCACTTTATATATCCATTCTAAAGGTCCAATTACCAATCTCTTTCCCATTATATACAAGAGATTCTTCTTGTATAAGTGAAAATCCATTTTTAATGTAGAAATGAACATTTCGCTCTTCATTTGTGGTTACCGTAATAATATTTCCATTGTTCTCTTTGACTAAAGGAATCAAGAAGTTTTGTATTGCGTCACTTCCAACGCCTTTACTTTGGTGCTCGGGATCTACAACCAAGAAGTATAAATGCCACCTGGGCGCCTTAATTTTTTTAACCGCATACTCTGTTTCTTCTGAGAGCTTCATGAAACTCAATGTATCTCTCAAACCAAGCCTCAAGAAGATCCCTGGCATACCTGACATTGCATAATCCCAAAATCCAACGGGCTTATCTCCGGGCGATTCTGTTATTACTACGCTAACAACCTTGCCACCTTTCAATCCTACATAGCATTTATCTTGCCGAATCGTCGCTTTGAATATACCTTTTATGACATGTTCATAACATTCTTCTAATTCTTCTTTTCTTTCAAAGTGATTTTCAAAAGCCCCATAAAAGAGAGGATAACCTCTAAATGCCTCGGTAAAAATTTTTATGACTTCCTTTTCATAGGAGTGTTCATACTCTCTATACTCAATCATTTTCTTATTATCCATTTGAAATATAATCCATCTATCTTTTTTATTCTTATACACTTCCTCGGATTTCGAGGTCAATCCCTGAATAATCAGCTCCGTATGTGCTTTGATCCCATATAGTTGTGCGTGGTATTTTGCATCGGTTCTGCTTGTGAATTTTAGTTAATAAGTAAATAAAAAAGTCGCTGTATTGGGTATAATAAACAGAGTGTTATTTGTTCGTGTCTGAAGTCAGACAGATATTATGGAGATAGTCCTTATGGCTAAGAGCAAGAGTATTTTTGTATGCAATTCATGCGGCAAGGAATCCTCCAAATGGATGGGACAGTGTCCTGCCTGCGGAAGCTGGAACAGCTTTTTTGAACAGACAGTAGTGCAGGTATCTTCAGCAACAAGAAATGCATCTCTGCAGAGCGAACCTGTAAAGCTTTCAGGTATTGAGGCGACTTCAGAGTTCAGATATGACGTCGGAATTCCCGAGCTGAACAGGGTACTGGGAGGAGGCCTCGTTCCGGGAGAGATAGTTCTCATCGGCGGTGAGCCTGGAATCGGTAAATCGACATTATTCATACAGATATGTTCCGAGCTTTCAAAAGACGGAACTGTTGCATATGCCAGCGGTGAAGAAACCGTCAGACAGATAAAATCCAGGGCTGAAAGACTGGATATCGATTCTGACAACCTGTTTCTTATTGCAGAAACAAATCTTGATACGATACTGCAGCATTTCGATAAGCTGCAGCCGAAGATGGCCATAGTCGATTCCATTCAGTCAGTTTATCTGCCTGATTTTGATGCATCGGCAGGTTCAGTTACCCAGGTGAGAGAATGCACCCAGAAGCTCATGTACTGGGCAAAGGTCAATCAGATACCTGTCTTTATCTCAGGGCATGTGACCAAGGAAGGAACTATCGCAGGCCCCAGGATCCTTGAACATGTAGTGGACTGTGTTCTTTATTTTGAAGGCGAACAGTTCTCATCATACAGATTATTAAGGTCTGTTAAGAACAGATTCGGAAGCACCAATGAAGTCGGAATATTTGAAATGAAGAGAGACGGACTGCATGCCGTGGATAATCCTTCAAAGATATTCCTGGCTCAGAGGCAGGAGGAAAGCGTAGGCTCCGCCGTGACATGCGCACTTGAGGGATCAAGACCTCTCATGGTTGTTGTTCAGGCTCTTACCAGTCAGACTGCCTTCGGACTTCCCAGACGAATGGCCAACGGAGTTGATTACGGAAGATTGCTCATGATAGTTGCTGTCCTCATGAGAAGAGCTGGATACAGATTAAGCAATCAGGATGTGATCGTAAATGTCACAGGAGGTCTTAAATTGGAGGAACCTGCATCAGATCTGGCTGTTGCGGTCGCAATTGCCTCCAGTCTGAGAGATGCTCCGATAGATCCGCTTACTGCATGTATCGGAGAGATAGGCTTGTCGGGTGAGATGAGGATCGTGCCCCAGCTTGAGAGAAGACTGGATGAGGCGGCTCACCTGGGATTCAAACGCTGTATAATTCCGAAAAGTGCCATGCACAGTGTTAAGAATTCAAAGATCGAACTGATCGGAGCAAAAAATATCCGTGATGCTCTGACTTTTGCCTTTGCAGGACATGAACCGGAAAAAACGGTAAAAGAGGATGAAGAAGATGTATAGTGCTCTTATAGTTGCTGCAGGTTCTTCAACAAGAATGAACGGGATCGATAAGATCCTTATGCCGATCAACGGGATACCGGTTATTGTCCGCACCTGTTCCGCCTTTCAGGAAAACAAGAATATTTCCAGTATAGTTGTCGTGGCTTCAGAGAATAACATTCTTAAAATAAAGAGTCTTCTGCCAAAGGATAAATTCACAAAACTGAAGAGTGTTGTGCTGGGAGGATCCAGAAGGCAGGAATCCGTACTGAACGGGCTCACTGAAGTAATGGATTCAGAATATGTGCTTATCCATG
>JAEESL010000063.1 GCA_016286345.1 Dehalococcoidales bacterium
AGATGTGCCATGCTTCACCTTTTGAGCTGTCAGCAGTGTTCCCAAATAAATCGACAAGATACACAGCTTCGGGATCTGAGGTATCAGAAAAAGCGATCTCAATCTTTTCATCATCAGGGGATTCCTTCGCAATCAATTCGAGATAATCCTTTAAAGATGTTTTTCCTGCGTCAAGTCTGTCAATTTCCTCGTCATCAGGAGTAAGACCAAAGGTCGATGTCATCTTGATATCAACATCCTCTGACTTGATGCATGCTGAAAGAGCAAACAATGATGTCAGAGATAAGGCAAGGGCCATTAAGGTTAATAATGCTTTTCTTTTCATTTTGTTCCTTTCTGCAAATGATTTGTTTTGACAGATATCAATTATAGCTTAAGGTCGTTTTTTCTTCTAACAATGATGCGGATTGCTGATACAAAAAAATAATGAATCACTTCCCGAGGGATGCTTAATTTTTTAGTTTGTTGAGTATCAGACCGTGTTGCCGGATATGAGTATTATTCTCTCGTTGATCATAAATCATATACGTCAATTTGCATTCCCGATGACTTCTTCTTCACAGCGGAAGCGGATCATGTTCCGGTTGTAGCCGGTGGTCACAAGATAGGCTTTTTCCTTGTGCGATTCCATCAAACCGCTGAGAACCATGCTGCTCAGTCCTGCTATATGAAGATTAGGATCTGTGATGTCAAATAGCTTTCCGGAATCGCGTTCGATGATGAAAACGGAATCATCTTCGAAAAAAATGGACAGCTCGAGCAGGATCGGTTTTTTCGCCTGTCGGTTCTGTTCGATAATGGTCAGGCCGATCTCTTCAACGAACCGCGATGCACGCAATGCCATCTCCTTTGGATACCCGCGGGAAAGCATAACGTCGCTGACCTGTCTGGAGAGCGCAGCAGTGTTTTCCCCGTTCAGCTGGTCGTCCATGACGACGATATCGGATTCCATATCCTTCAGGATGAGAGGGAAATTATTCTTTTTGAATCGCAGGTATACATAGACCATCGCGGCAGTCAATGTTAAGATCGGTGCAATGACAAAGCCTGCCCACATACCATTCATTCCGAAAAGCAGAGCGCATAATATCGGCAGTGTCATATACAAAAGGCCGTTCTGGAAACAGGCAAAGCATACGGACATCCTGATACGGTCGATCAGCATATAGTAGGAGGTCATCAGGGAGACCATGCTGACAAAAGTAAATCCGAGGGATACGATCCGGACTGCAGTGATCGATGGTGCAAGCGAAGCGCCATCCGTGATACCGAAAAGAGCACAGAACTGCTTGGCAAACAGGCAAATCAACACGGTAGCCACTACGCCCTGGATTACAGACGCTTTTATTCCGGCCTTCATCACTCTCCTGATCAGGAGGTGATTCTTTTCCCCGAAATACGTGCCGAGAAGCGGCTGCATTGCCATGCCGACGCCATCCAGTACCACGCCGAACTCGATCAGACTGACAACCACTGCAAGGGTGATCAGCCCTGAATCACCGTAGTGGCTGGAGACGAATCCGATCAGAACATAGTCCATCAGCGCCCAGCACACATATACCGAGGAATCGACAATGCTGAACCGGGACGTCAAAAGAAAGTCCTTAAAAGAAAGATGCCATACAAAATGCAGCGTATTTCCTTTGCGGAAGTAATGCCAGATGCAGGTAAGAATTCCAAGCCCGTTTCCGATGATCGAGCCGAGGATGATGCCCGTCATTCCCATAAACTTTGCAAGAACAACAGAACAAACAATATTCCCGCCAATCTGGAAGACATAGCAGATATTGTTGCATAACTCGTCACCGTCGCTGTAGACCATCTGTTCAAGATAGAAGATGGCGATCGTAAGAAAGGCGTTGATCGGGATAAGCGCGTAGTACTGGAGTGCTCTTTCCTGGATTTCTCCCGTTACACCGCTCAAGTCGAAATACACTCCTCGTATCAGGAAAATGGTGAGAGCTGATAATAATCCGATGGAAAGGCTTATGATCAGGCCTTGGCTGTATATTTCGTCGGCGCGTTTCTTTCTCATCGCACCGACCTCTCTTGCAAAGACGATCCCAACACCGGTTGAGCAAAGATCGCCGAAGAATGTCACAATGCCGGTGATAGGAGTGATAGCATTGATAGCCGCAACTCCCGATTCTCCGACAAAATATCCTGCGATGATACTGTCAGCAAGGAGCATGAAATACATGACCGCTTTTGTAAAAATGCCCGACAGCAACATAGAACGAAATTTCCGTTCGCAAAGCCCATTCATTATGATTGCATGTCCTCCGTATTCTATTTTGATTTATCGCTGCGTCTTGCAAATATAACAAATCGACAGTGAGTCGAAAGTACTGCACTCGACACTCTGCCTTCGTTTCGTTCAGAATATCTGCCCTGGCAATTTCAGTTTTTGCTTAGGCGGGAAGTCCTTGTCGAATTCCTCTACATCAGAATCGTTCACATAATAACCCTTCGGTGTCTGGTAAACCCCGGTGATGTCGTCCAGATATCCCGGAATCAGTTCCTTACATAGAAAGAACGAGTCATCCGCATCCTCCGGCAGGTCGTGGTATCGAATACCAAACTCACGGGCATATGTAAAGCCGCACTTGCCGTAGAAGCCGATATTGCCCTCGAACAGAACAGCGCCGTAGCCGAGTCCTGTCGCTTTCTCCAGGGAGTAATCAAGCAGTGCCTTACCATAACCTTTGCGCTTGAGCTCCGGTGTAATACCGATCGGTCCCATAGTCAGAACTGGGATAACCCTGCTGTCATCTGCTTCAATAATCGTCCTCATGAACATATTTTGCCCGATCAGCCTGCCATCCTGCTCCATGACGAAATCCAGTTCCCTGATGAAAGCAGGATCATTTCGAAGCACATGGATTACGTAATGTTCACTGCATCCCGGACGGTACACGTTCCAGAACGATTCTCTGACGAGATTTTCCACCTCTCTGTAGTCTTCGGTTCTTTCTAAACGAATGGTGTAGTCATTTGTATTCATTGTTTTTCTCTTTTTACACAGGTGTTCCAACTTCAATCAAGTTGCCATCCGGATCATAGAAGCGTATTACCTTCTGTCCCCAGCTATGAGTCATGAGCCTGTTGACGTATTTCACCTTCGGATAATACTTTTCAAGTTTCGCTGCAAATTCTTCAATATTTGATTCTTCAAAATAGAGCTCGCTGGCGTTGTTCTCCGGAACGATCTCTCTGCCAAGAAACTTTGTCCAGTATTTCTCCTCCTGCAAGACTAGCCCTTCCGTGAGTATCATATTTCCATCATTATCCAGTACCATCTCGAGGCCAAACAAATCATGATAAAACTGTCTGGATCTTTCAATGTCTTTCACAACGATCAATACATTTTTTAGCTTCATCTTTATTGTCCTTTCTGACAACAGTTCCCAGCCTCGCATGAATGCTCTTACCAAATAATTCCATATTTCTTATTGTGAGAAAAGGGGCTCGATTTATGCAAAAGCACGTAAGAATTCATAGTCTGAATTCTGAGATATGTTTGATGATTGAATCTATTGAATATCAGATCGTATTTGCCAGATATGCGTATTTTTCTCTCAGTTTGGGTTTTTCGATCTTTCCGGTCGGGTTTCTGAGTACGTCACCGAAAATGTAGATCCTCGGTCTCTTGTATCTGGGAAGTCTGATATCGCAGAAGGCTCTTATCTCATCGTTGGACAGTTCCATTCCGGGTTTTACTTTGATGATGGCGACCACGATCTCTCCGAGTCGTTCATCCGGAACACCGATAACCGCCACGTCAAGGACAGCAGGATTGGTTCGGATCATATCCTCGACTTCAACGGGATAAACGTTTTCTCCCCCTACAATAATAAGGTCTTTGATCCTATCCACCAGATAATAGAAGCCATCTTCATCCTGTCTGGCAACATCACCTGTTCTCAGCCAGCCATCGGGAAGAATAGTCTCTGCGGTCTTCTTGGGGTTCTTGTAATACTCCCGCATTACACCATTGCCGCGAACGAGCAGCTCTCCCACTTCTCCCTGCTTGACAGGCATAAGGTCCTTATTGACTATCTTGCATTCCCAGCCATAACCCGGAATGCCGATAGCACCGATCTTATGAACGTTTTCCACTCCCAGATGTACGCATCCGGGACCGGTGCATTCACTTAAACCGTAGTTGGTATCGTAGAGCATATCAGGGAAATAATCCTTCCAGTGTTTGATCAGGCTTGGAGGAACCGGCTGAGCACCGATGTGCATCAGTCTCCACTGTTTGAGATCATAATCTTTAATATTGAGTTCGCCTTTATCAAGTGCGACCAGTATATCCTGTGCCCATGGGACGAGCAGCCAGACGATGGTGCATTTTTCCTGTGATACGGTTTCAATAATGATCTTGGGGCTGACTTCATTGAGAAGAACAGCCTTGCTGGCAGTAAGCAGACTGCCGAACCAGTGCATCTTTGCACCGCAGTGATACAGCGGAGGAATAAGCAGGAAATTGTCATCAAGATTCTGCATATGATGATTCTGTTCGGTAACTGCCGCCTGTTCCATATTCTTATGAGGAAGTACGATAGGCTTCGGATCACCGGTAGTGCCTGAAGTAAAGTACAGGCCGCAGACATCATCGCTCTTGGGGGTGTATATCCTTGCGTCGTCAGGATCGCCGTCCCTGATGAAGTCATCCAGGGTGATAAGACCGTCAGATGCCGTGTCGGCAGCTACGATCATTTTTTCCATATAGGTAAGATGTTCCTTGACGCTCATAACACGGTCAACAAAAGCCTCGCCCATGATGAGCATTCTTGCTTCAGATACCTGTGCGCAATATAAGAAGTCCTTGCTGTTGAATCTGTAGTTCAGGGGTACAGCCCATGCTCCGGTCCTGATGATACCAAAATAGGTCTCGAGCCAGGTGATGGAGTTGGTCATAAAATGAAGGACCTTGTCATCCTTTTTGATGCCGGCCTGAATAAGAGCAGATGCGACTTTGGCTGAATTCCTTTCGAATTCCTTCCAGGTTATCTCTCTTCTGAAACCTTTTGACGGGGCAAGTTCGACTAATGCGATTTTATCAGGATAATTCTTTGCGTTATTGACAAGCATATCGACTATGGTCATAATACTACCTCTTTCACGCATGATTTGAGCGTGAACTATGCAAAGAACTATAACACAGCAGGTATACAGGGTCAAACATATTTAAGCGTGGCTTATTGACTTTGAGCATGACCGCACTTATAGTATTACGTGCATCAATTAAATTTGTTTATGGAAGTTTAAACATCATGGCTGATGAAGAAATAAAAGCAAACAGCGGTTCAGGAAGCAGAAAATCAGGCTTTATTGAGAGCCTTGTATCCATCATCTGCTATCTCGGTATGTTCATTGCCGGAGCCGTTGTTCTCAGACTCAACAAAAAGAATTCATTCATTCGATTCAATGCTGCGCAGTCAGTGATCTTCACGCTTGCGATCATTGTTATCGTTGTAGTGCTCAACTTTATTCCTATTATCGGTACCTTCACTGCTGTCATAGTCGCACTTGGAGGACTTTTCCTCTGGGGCGTTATGATCTACAAGTCAGTCAAGCACGAAGAATTCAGGATCCCTGTTGTTTCAGCCTGGGCTGACAAATGGGTTGAAAGAATGGATAAAGCTGCAGCAGATAAGGAACGACGAAAGGCCTGGGACGAAGCTGATTTCAATCCCGAAGGCAATACCGATGATACAGAGGAAGGTGAATTCACCGATCCAACTGCTTCTTCCGATGAAGAAAACAATTAATCTTTAAGTACCTGCACTAAAAAAGCCCATATCACGACTGATGTGTACCCAGTTTTCTGGACACATTGATTAAAAAACTAAGTTAACAAGGATGCCTCTCTGTACTTCACAGGGGGCATCCATTTTGTTTTAGACTGTATTCGCTT
>JAEESL010000064.1 GCA_016286345.1 Dehalococcoidales bacterium
TTAAATTAGAGGAGCGCAAACAGATGTATCCGACTTTAACTGCAGATATCCCGATGTATTCATGGAAGATCTCCTATTATGAAATGACAGAAGGAGAAGCCCTGGATTTCCAGAATGCACTGACCAACAGCAACGAAGACCGAATGAAAGAAATCATCACAGGGCTGATAAAGAGCTGGAACTGCACTGACAGGGAAGGAAATAAACTGCCCGTAACTGCAGAAGCCCTGGATATGCTTCCCACTTCCGTACTGAAGATACTGATCACTGAAATACTGTCAGCAGGAGCAGTTTCTCTATCCCCAAAAGCGAAAGCCTCGTCATCGCAGCCTACTGCCGGAGGGCAAGAAACGACCGACGGGGCAGAGATCCGAGAATAGTACAGATATATGACCTTGCACGCATCTGGGGAGTACTGCCATATGAGATAAAGAAACTTCCCAGAAGCGAAGTCAACGAGATGATAAAAATGAACAACCTTTATCACGAATTCGGACAAAAAAAAGGCAGACAACAATGCCCGTAAATGAGAACGAGGTCAACCTTAGGGTAAACTGGATAGTCAGCGGACAAAATGAGATAAAAAATGTCCAAAACAATCTGGATGATCTGGGAGCATCCGCTGATTCAAAGGGAAAAAAGAGCACCAAGACCTTCAAAGAGCTGGCAGAACAGGTCGTCGACAATTATGCCAAGCTGGGAGATTTCGGAAAGATCTGTGTATCTGCTGCTTCCAAGCTCGGAGTAATGACAGTTGCCGGAACTCTGGCCATCGGAACAATCAAAAGGATCGCTGTTGCAGCTATGGATAATGCAAAGGTATTCACAGCATCCTCTTCTGCAATCAGTGATCTTAACTATCAGATAAATGCCTACACATCAACAACAATGGATTATGCAGAGCTTCTGAAAGAAGTAAATGCCGTATTCGATACGGATCTGCACCCCGCCAGCAAGATAACATCAATGCTGGCTGAAGCGATCGATGCCGTCGGCGATCTGACTGTTGCGGAAGAGCTGGTAAATCTTGCATTTCGCGAGCAAACCATCTCCGGCAGGGACGCTGAAACCTGTCTCAAGGATCTTATTAACGCATATATAAAAGCAGGAAATGTTATTTCAGATACCGGAGAAAGCATCACAGATTTCGATACACGCATGGAAACCGTCAGACAGAATATCGAAGCTGTCGGCAACAGTGAACTGGGATATATCAAGGATGCTGATGACAGGTTCAGGGCGATCACCGAAAAATGGAAGAACTGGATCGGAGAGTTCGGAGCTTATGTGGGTGCTTTCTTCAAAAATATCATATCCAACGTACTCGGGCTGATATGGGATGTCGGAGAATTATTATCCGATCTGTTTACGGGTGACTGGAAAGAGATCAAGGGAGATTTTGAAAATATCGGCAAAAACTTCTCTGGTCCTGAAGGAGCTGTGACTGCAGGCGGAATAGGAGCAGGTATCGGAGGAATAATAGGAGCAATAGCCGGAGGCCCGGCCGGTGCGGTCATCGGAGCAGATTTAGGCGGATTACTGACGGGAACTATTGCTTCAATCCTCGGCAACAAAGCTGAAGGCGGACCGATATACACTTCAGGCCTTTATGAGGTCGGAGAACAGGGCCCTGAAACCGTCTACATTCCCCAGGGAAGCTTTGTTTATCCGAACAGGAGTAATTCTTCGATCACGGTAAATGTCGCAGTGAATGGAAATGTCTGGACTTCTCGTGATCTGGGAAGAGAACTGCTGTCAGTATTTGAGGAACAGTTAAGACTCAGAGGAGCATACTGATAAAACCATTACTGGAATCCCGTTTGATATCTGACACAGATATCGTTCTTTTATATTCAAAAATATGAAGATCAATCAGATCATTGTTTACATATGGGATGCAATACGGAATAACTTTGCAGAAATACGCAGCTGTGAAGAGGAATCTCTCCGCATCAATTCTATTCTCGGATCCACAGTCGATACCGCCAATGTAACCATCTATGATTACGATGACTCGATAAGAATTAATCTGATGCATGATATCAGGATCATCAGAGTATCAGAGGTGGATGAACATGGAGACATAACATCATCCCAGGTCATTTTCGGAGGCATAATCACAAACTGCACATCCTCGGTTGACGGGATTCACAGAGTATATTCGTTATCATGTCAGGACTACTCATTATTTCTGAATACGACATTCTGTGATAAGACCTTCAGATCGGGATATTCAGATAAACAGATCATAAACAAGTGCTTTGATGATCCTGACTGGGGGACTCTTGCGGCAACACATGAAATATCAGCCGACAGATTTGTAGAAACCGGATTGAATTCAATGGCAGGTGCTGCATTCAATATAGTCTCTCTGGCTGATATTCTGAACACCATTACATCGTATTCAGGCTTTTCTTATTACGTTGATTATGAGAAAGAACTTCACTACTATTCGAAAAATTCAGAAAGAGCATCTTTTTCTCTGTCATCAAAGCCGGTTGCAGAGAATGAGATCAATTACAGGAACATCAGGGTCAAGCGTGACGGTACATCTCTCAGAAACCAGTTCATAGTTTACGGACGTGATCTCAACTCGGAGATACAGAACAGCTATATCACCGCAGACGGAATAAATACAAAGTACCTGATAGGAATGGAAGAGATCGGGCATGATGTGGTGATGCTGGCCCCTCCGGGAGAAAAAAGGATCATTATTGAAGTTGACGGAAAACGCCGGATCGTTGGTGTGGCAGGAGGAAATCAGGAACTTGGGGATACATCGACCGACCCATCAAAAGTCGATGTGATAATATCCCCGATTTCAAAATGGATAGAATTCTATCTTCCTCCCGATGAAGGCAGCATCATCCATCTCCAGTATGTGTTTTCATATGACTACGGTCAGCTGGAGGAAGACAACGGGTCAATAGAAAAATATCTCAGACCTTATATGAAGGTCATCGGCACATCCGACTCCAATTCCATACTGGGAATCAATCTTAAAGCAAAATCATACAAAGAACAGTTCTCCAGGGAGATGATAACTGTTTACCTGTTACTGGACAGTACTCTGCTGGGAAACCATTCCGTAGTGACAGGGTCATGGGTACATCTTTCTGATGACATTCTGGAAATCGATGAGGATTTTCTGATCTATTCAGTCTCCATCCGGGTAATAGGTGAATGTCTGCTTGAATACGAACTCGAATTAAGATCATGGTGGCAGAACCATGTGTAAACGAAATTATGATTTTCTCGAAATAATTTTCTCTTTACAGAATCATCAGTCAAAGCTCAACCTCAACGGAACGGCACCCTTAAACCTGTATCAGTACACAGGACTGCCGGAAGGACTGATCATCAGTGAAGACATATTACTTGGAGAGAAGACCTGTGTATGGGGTCCATCGGAAAACAACGGCGGAAGATACTCATGCGGATATCAGTACCGGTAAAGCGATGTATAACAGTTCATTTATTATCAGTCTCTCAGCTTAAAGACATACCGATCTGCTCTGATCCAGCCGACAACATCATCGCCATTGAAGAAACGAACCGTGCCATCCTCATTCAATCCTGGCTGATCATAGTCCGTGAATGATATGATGCCATTCCGGGGATATATCTCCCTTACGTTCTCAGCTGTAAGTCTGATCTCCTTCAGAAATTCGATATATCCGTATTCAGGCATTTGTATCGCCTCTATATAGTCCGGGCTGGAATTAAACATTGTAAGTTCAGATGTATCGCCATTGCTCTGTATTCTGAGATTATAGGGATAAAAGGCAGTACCCAAATAATTAAACATGATTGGATAATCATCAACTTTGGTTTTTACAGAACAGTCTATGTTCAATTCATTCCGAAGAGCATATAAATCTTCTGCAATGCAATATTGCAATTCGATATCTTCAGGTAAATGATATTGATCCACTTTCTTTCTGATGTAATAATCAGCCATAGTCATGTGATCTAGTGCTCTTCTCTTATCCGTTTTACAGCCTTTTCCATCCCAGAAAACTTTTGCAAGAAGATACGAATACTCTGCAAATCTTGAATCCCATTCACGATCGTAGAATTTTTCCCAGGCAAAGAAATAAAACTGGTCGATAAGCCCGGCCTGTTTCATCGCTTTATCATATTCAATACCAGGCTTCTCATTTTCATATGCCTCTCCAATATCACATCCTTCATATTCCCAGGGAATGTGATCAACAGAATCCTTTTCACTGTCATATATGAGGCAATGCCAGAAACTCGGGAGTTCAAATGAACTTATATCGCTTACCTCAAGAAGTGCAGGATCCATATAGACAAGCGTCTTACACAAACTGATAAGATGTTCATCCTGATCTTCTGCTTCAAGCGTTTCAAGCCGTTTTTCTATAAGACTTACGTTGTCTTTATGGGGACGGCTGAGAAGCGTACTTATTTCGTCTGAAGTAAACCCGCATTTTTTATATGTCTCTTCCATGACCAGCGAAATAAAAGAATCATTATCGTAGTATCGTATGCCGTTGAGAACCGTAGTGGGAGATATGACGTTACTGACATCTTCAAATTCAGTGTCGGTAATACCGGTCATATCTATGATTTCATTTTCGGTCCAGAGACGATCATTCATTTTCTTGTTCCGTTTCGGATCAATCTTTAATCTGTTGTTCTAAATGATTATATCCTGAATTTTGTGCCATAATTGTCGCAAGAACTTTAATTATTTGAGATAATCACATTTAATAACCCGACATTCTTTATTGGAGAATAATCATGCAGATCAATGAAAAAATCATACGTGAATCATATTCCAATCTGACAAAAGAACTGATCAAACGAAATCTAACAGTAACCACAATGGAAAGTATGACGGGAGGACAGATCGCATCACTGATAACAGATACCGAAGGAGCATCTGCAATACTAAAGGGCGCATTCGTAACTTATTCCAATGAAGCAAAGATCCTTCAGGGCGTACCTGAAGAAACGATCAAAACATATGGAGTGTATTCAACAGAAACCGCACGTGCAATGGCTATTGCATGCAGAAAAACCTACAAAGCCGATATCGGGATCGGTATCACCGGATCGTCCGGAAATACCGATCCGAACAATCCTGACAGCGTACCTGGACAGGTTTATTTCGCTGTCTGCTTTGGAGATGATCCCGCACACTGCATTGACCAATATATCGAGATAGACAAACTCTCTTCACGACTGGAATACAAGTTTTATGCGACAGAAAAGATCGTCAGCTGTTTATTTGAAATTCTTAAATAGATTATTTCAGGGAAAAAAGTAATATAATACTGTAATGCAACTTACGGTTGCGGAAATGCAAACCAAAGTTGGTGGATTAATCATAAACAGAGGCATAGTCTTCTTATATAAGGTCATATAAGGAGGTTAATAATATGAGCTTTGGAGAAAACCTGCAGGCAATTCGTAAGAAGAATAATCTGTCTCAGGAAGGCCTTGCCGAGATGCTTGGTGTAAGCAGACAGGCCGTATCAAAATGGGAATTGGGAGAAGGGTACCCTGAAGTAGATAAACTTATATCTCTTTCAAAGCAGCTGAATGTCTCTTTGGACAGCTTAATG
>JAEESL010000065.1 GCA_016286345.1 Dehalococcoidales bacterium
CGTACTATCAATCTTCTGATCAAAGACATCGCTTATCATCATTCTCTTTAAAAAACTGTTTTCTAACTCATTAACCTAAACTATCATTGTACTAACATCTATAAAGATTGCGCTTTTGCGGAAAGAGGTTGAACAAATGAGCGGAAAACTGGGTTTTGGTCTGATGCGGCTTCCAAAAAGGGGAATTGGAATCGATATAAAACAGGTCAGTGAAATGGTCGACATCTTTCTCGATGCCGGATTTACATATTTTGATACTGCTTTTATTTATCCCGGGTCTGAATCTGCTATAGCCAAAGCTCTTGTTAAGAGACATCCCAGGGAGTCTTACACTCTTGCTACAAAACTGTTCGCAACGGCAGTACCTTCAGAATCCCTTGCAAAAAAAGAATTCGAGACAAGTCTTAAAAGGACAGGTGCCGGATATTTTGATTATTATCTCCTTCATTCTTTGATGGAGAATAACTATAAAAAGTTCGATAAATTTCATCTCTGGGATTTTGTGAGGGAAGAAAAGGAAAAAGGCAGGATCAAACATTATGGTTTCTCATTCCACAGCGGTCCAGACTTGCTTGAAAAACTGCTTACAGAACATCCTGATGTGGATTTTGTTCAGCTTCAGATCAATTATGCAGACTGGGAAAACCCTTCTGTCAGATCACGTGAAATCTATGAAGTTGCAAGAAAACATGGCAAACAGATAGTTGTCATGGAGCCCGTTAAGGGTGGAAAACTTGCCAATCCTCCTGATGAAGTGAAAAAACTCTTCGATGAAGTTGCTCCCGGTGCATCCTATGCATCCATGGCAATCAGATTCGTGGCTTCACTTGATGGTATATTGTCTGTCCTTTCTGGAATGTCGAATATTGAACAGATGAAAGATAACGTTTCTTATATGAAAGACTTTAAACCTCTTTCTGTAGCTGAAATGGAAGCTGTTAAGAAGGCACAGAAAGTGTTTAATGCATCCGCTGAGATTCCGTGTACAGCTTGTCATTACTGTACTTCAGGATGTCCAAACAAAATACCTATTCCTGAAATATTCGCCATAATGAATAAGCGAACCGTTTCCGGTCAGCTTGAACAGACTGAGAAGGAGTATAAAGACCTGACGAAAAACGGTTGCGGTGCGGCAGACTGTGTTGCATGCGGACAGTGTGAGAGAGCATGTCCTCAGCATATTCCCATCGTCAAAGAACTCAGGAAATGTGCGTCTTCAATTAGATGTGATAGCTAGACTTAAAGTGATATCAAACATATAATATTGTGCGTAGTATTTTTAATAATGCTCTTATGCAATTGTGTAAAGCCGATACATGAGAGCAATTATTTATGGCAAAGAAAAGATTGTATTATCATGTTGTGTGATGATTTGAATTATATAGACCCAGAGCGAACAGATGCGTAAAAAAATCAGATTCTTTTCGCTTCTGCTGGTTATTTTAGTAACAGTTTTCTCCTCAGTTCCATGTCTTGCTGCCGATGCTTCAGACGATGGCAGGGATGATATTCGTATAGGTGTTTTTGAGTCAGATAGGTATTGCTATTACGACAGAAGCGGAAATCTGAGAGGATATTCCGTTGACATCTCAAAAGCAATGGCCATCTATGGCATGTACAATGCCGTTCTTGTTCCTTATACAACAGTTAGTCAGATGGAAGAAGATCTGAGATCAGGCAGAGTTGATGCACTCATTGACTTTATACATACCGATGCAAGAGACAATGAATTCATTTTTACATCCAGACCTGTAAATGAAGAATACATAATCCTGTATACAAAAGATGATTCTGACCTTAATGCTGATGATATTTCTGAGATAAACGGCCGCAAGATCGGTTATATCGATAAATCCGGTTACATTGATAGCTTTTCTGATTTCTGTCAGGAAAATGGTATCAGCGTATCTACTGTTGTTTATCAGGATGGAGAGATGCTGAATGAAGCACTGAACAAAGGTGAGATTGATGCAGCTCTTACAGGAAGCAGTATTTCAAACGGACACAGGAATTTCTATAAGATTGGTATGGAACAGTCATTCTATATGCTCAGATCTGACAATACAGTATTGCGTGACCGTATCGATAATGCCTTTGAACAGCTTGTTGCTTCCAACCGAAATTATTTGTCTGATATGTATTACAAATATATAGAACCAACTGATAATGAGCTGATGACTTTTTCTGTTCAGGAATTGAAATATCTGGATTCCCATCCTGTTATCACTGTGGCTCTTGTAAAAAATGATACCCCGTTCTCATCTGTCGGAGAGGAAATTGCGGAAGGTATTATTCCTGCCTATTACAGAAAGCTCGGAGAAAAACTCGGAGTCAGTTTTATATTTGCGTTATATGATACAAATCAGCAGGCTATTGAGGCCGTGAACAGGGGAATAAATGATATTGTCGGTCATTACTATGGCGATATTATTATCGCTGAGCCTCATGGACTGATAGATACGCATCCGTATGTCAGTGAATCATGTGCCATCGTCAAAAAAGAATCCTTTACGGGTACTCCTGTCAAAGCTGCGGTTACGGTAAAAACTCTTTCGATTTTAAAGGAACGCTTCGGCGACAAATATGTAATGACTGCTTATAAGAACATTGAGGACTGTATCAAAGCTGTCAATGCCGGAGCAGCAGATTGTTATATCGATTCAATGACTGCCGCAACATGGGTCCTCAATAAATATACGACCAGTAATATTAACCTGATGGTTATCCCTAATTCCAGTATAAGTCTGCGTGGTGCTGTCAAGAGTGACAATCTTGTACTTCTCAATATATTGAACAGTGCAATTAATATATCCCGATCAGAAATGGTTCAGATTTCAGCGGAGAATACTGCTGTTGATATTCACGACTTCAAATCTTTATTTGAAAGGATCCCGACATCCATCGCTGTCGGTGTTTTCATTGCTCTTTCGGTTCTGGTTATTTCTCTTATTGCTGCACTTATAATGCTTTACCGTTTTAACAAAGAAAGAATGGCTGTTCTTAACAAGAAGGTCGATGAAGACAATCTTACACATGCCGGAAGTCGTGAGTATGGTAACGAACTTCTTCGTCAGGAATTTGATTATTTCCAGAAAACAGGTGTAAGTTCCCTTTATGCCATGTTTGATGTTGACCATTTCAAGGACAAAAATGATAGATTCGGTCATGAATATGGTGACTATGTTCTTGTAAAACTGGTACAGGCACTTAAGGACAGTATGCGTAATACTGATACCATAATCCGATGGGGCGGTGATGAATTTATTATAATTTGTCCTCAGGCAATACCTGAGTTTGCCCCTAAGATCCTTAATAAGATTGTTAACACTGTCCGTAACACTGATTTCACATTTAACGGACACACTGTCGACATAACTGTCTCCGTAGGAGGCGGTTTCTTCGAAGAAGGGGACAGGGCTATCGAGCATATGCTGCGCCGTATTGACAAAGCATTGTATAAGGCCAAGGAAACCAGAAATACCTGGCACCTGGCAGGTGCTGAGGATACCCCCCCCGAAAATGAGTAAGGAAATAGCCGCTTAAAGAAGAACTGCTGGGAATCGAAAAGACTATTCGGTCTATTTAAGACTTCTTTTTCTTATGATCTTTCTGATAATGGTCAGTACCAGAATAAAGATACTGGCTCCGAATATCACTCCGCAGCTGTCAATGAGCACATCAGTCAGCATGCCTGCTCGGCCTGGTACATATAGCTGGTGTATCTCATCGCTGAATGCATAAAGAACGCCTAAAACAGATGCGGCAATAAAACAATATGCATTGCTGCTTTCTTTAGCTGAAAATGCATCGATTGAATGAATCATGAAACACAGAGAAAAACCGAAGGCGGCGTATTCTGAAAAATGACCTATTTTGCGGAATACTATATGGATCGTATCCAGAAATTCATCTGCATTGGGCATATTGACCCAGCCCGGATGGAATATATTCAGGACGGCTTTTGTGATCTTCAGACTGAATGATGCCGATTCTTCTCCGACAGATGCGGAAAATCCGAATATGATATATCCGATACAGCATACCAGTAGTACAGACAATATAAGTTTAAATATTTTCATCTGAATTTCCTAATATAATGCTATTAGTTTAATGATTTTTTCGAAAAAAATCTTCAGAGTATAATTTAATCATCTGTTAGGAGGCATAATATGAATCTTTTAAATATGCTCATGAAATCGTTTACTTCATCCTCTTCACTGGGGTCAATATCTTCCAATACCGGAGTCTCAACAACAGGTGTTTCCAAATTCATTACTCTGGCTCTGCCTGTGCTTCTGAGATATCTTACAAAAAATGCCTCGTCAAAGAGCGGTGCAGCATCTCTTCTGAATGCCCTCTCTGAACATACCGAAAAGTCTGCAATGTCCAGTCTGATCGGCAAAGCAGATGTCAGTGATGGTAAAAAAATTCTTCAACACATTCTTGGAAATGATGTTAACGGAGTCATTGAGACACTGGCAGAAAACAGCAATTTAAGTTCAAATGGAGCCAGCAGTATTCTTGAGAATATCGCTCCGGCACTGCTGTCAGGTGTATCTGCGGCAACTAATACATCATCTGCTCAGTCATCAACATCAAGACGTGTTACATCCAAAACACCGAAGAAAACGTCAGACGATATGGATCTGACCAGTCTGCTCGGAATATTCGGTGGCGATATGTCATCATCTAATAAAGACATCGGTGATGACCTGCTTGGTTCATTATTCGGAGCAGCACCTGCCAAGAAGACCGCCACCAAAGGTACACGAAAATCATCTTCATCAGATTTCGGACTGGGAGAGATATTCTCTTTGGCAGACGATACTGCCGATAACGAAAAGGTTAAGACAACTGATGGAACTGAACTGCTCGGTTCACTTCTTTCAGCAATGAAAAAACTGTAAAGTATTTTTACTTTAGATTAGCTGAAAATGCATAAATAATGAGACCTAGTTGAATTGCTCAATTAGGTCTCATCTCTTTTGTTGTCTATCCTAGTTTCTTGCGCCATTCATCAACAGCCTGAATAATTAATGGATCCTTTTCAGGAACGTAATCATCATCCAGCCAAATGTCTTTTTTGAATCCTGCTTTTTCCTGTAGATCATTGGCAATGCTGTCCATAATCGTTCGAGCATTATATAAGTCTTCGTATTTGGCAGGTTCCAAATTGAGACGATAGTAAAGATATCCTATGAATTCATAGATGTTATCGATTGGATGGTCTTGACCGCCATATAGCCAGAATAGATGAGCAAAATTGCAGACCTGATGAGGGGTCTCGCAATGATTAGTCAGATAATCAAACCATGATGAATAAACTGCATCCCAACCGAACTTGGAGATTTCGTTTTTTGCTGTCTCTTCACATTCTTCTGAAATCTCATAGGTAAACACAGAATCATTATAATAATCCTGTCCGAATAAATAATCATTAATCTCGTTTATATTATTACTGTTCATTTTTCTTTCTCCATTTTGAATCTTTAGCAAATAAC
>JAEESL010000002.1 GCA_016286345.1 Dehalococcoidales bacterium
CCATTAACCTTCCAGCACTGGGCAGGTATCAGCCTGTATACATCAGCTTACGCTTTGGCACAGACCTGTGTTTTTGTTAAACAGTCACTTGGAACCATTTACTGTGACCCTCTCGCGAGGGTACCCCTTATCCCGAAGTTACGGGGCTAGATTGCCGAGTTCCTTAACGATAATTATCTCGATCACCTTAGTACATTACTACCAACCCACCAGAGTCGGTTTGCGGTACGGGTACTCTATTATCAAAAATTACGAGGCTTTTCTTGGCGGTATGATGTCACCCGAATTTAATCGAATCTCTCCTCAAATTTCGACCAGTCTCACCTTAAAAACGGAACGGATTTGCCTATCCCGAAACGGCTTAACTGACCAACGCACCGTGTCCAATGGGCACGCCCGGGTTAACCTTCGCGCACCCCTTAATTTCAAATAAAGTAGTTCAGGAATAATAACCTGATGTCCATCGCTTACGCCTCACGGCCTCAGCTTAGGCCCGACTAACCCTAAGCGGATTAACCTTGCTTAGGAAACCTTGGGTTTTCGGTGTGAATGTTTTTCACATTCAATACGCTACTTATGCCGACATTCTCACTACTATAAACTCCACCAAATCTCACGATTCAGCTTCGCTGCTTATACTACGCTCCCCTACCCCTTCGTCACCTTGGTGACAAAAGCCATAACTTCGGTGGTATGCTTAAGCCCCGCTGGATTGTCGGCGCAGAAACACTCAACCAGTGAGCTGTTACGCACTCTTTGAAGGATGGCTGCTTCTGAGCCAACCTCCTGGCTGTCTGTGCACTTCTACTTCCTTTCACACTTAGCATACACTTAGGGACCTTAGTTGTTGGTCTGGGCTGTTTCCCTTTTGACTATGAAGCTTAGCCCCCACAGTCTCACTCCTGTACTTTGGCTAATGGTATTCGTAGTTTGATTGAACTTAACCAGATCTCTCCAGTCTTGCCCATTCAGAGCTCTACCGCCATTAGCGAACATACAAGGCTGTACCTAAATACATTTCGGGGAGAACCAGCTATCCCCGGGTTCGTTTGGCATTTCACCCCTATCCACAGTTCCTCCGATACCTTTGCAACGGTAAACGGTTCGGCCCTCCGCAAAGTGTTACCCTCGCTTCAGCCTGACCATGGATAGCTCACCCGGCTTCGGGTCTATTCCGTGCCACATAAATCGCCCTTATCAGACTCGCTTTCGCTACGGCTCCGTGACTTAATCACTTAACCTGCGACACAGAAATAACTCGTCGGCTCATTCTTCAATAGGCACGCTGTTGTCCCAGACAAAAGCCTGAGACTTCAACTGCTTGTTAACATACGGTTTCAGATCTATTTCACTCCCATCTCTGGGTATTTTTCACCTTTCCCTCACGGTACTTGTCCACTATCGGTCATCAAGAGTATTTAGCCTTTCCTCGTGGTCGAGGTAAATTCCCACAGGGTTCTTCGTGCCCCGTGGTACTCAAGAACAGCTCCGAGAGACTACGCATTTCGCTTACAGGACTATCACCTTCTGCGGTTGCACTTTCCAGAGACATTTAGCTATGCTTCGTTTTGTCTAACTCTCTTATTCATTCTGCACTGAACTGGAACGTCTTATAACACCGTAATAGATATAGGCTGCAGAACCACTAAATCTAGTCGGTTTGGGCTGATCCCCTTTCGTTCGCCACTACTAGGGGAATGGGTTTTATTTTCCTCGGGGTACTGAGATGTTTCACTTCCCCCACTTACCTTTACTCAACCTATGTGTTCGGTTGAGAATACATGGATTTTATCCATGTGAGTTACCTCATTCGGAAATCCCCGGCTAGGCTTGCTAGACAGCTCACCGAGGCTTATCGCAGTCATGCCACGTCCTTCATCGGCTCTTGATGCCAAGGCATCCACCGTACGCCTTTTCCCACTTGACCTGCTTCAGAATTGATACTAATTCTTATATATTCTTTTGTTAATCTCAGCTTACTTGCAAGAAAAAAGACTTGGCAAATTCTCCAAGTCTTTCTTGGGTGCCATTATTTATTAGGTCTTATTTCTTGTTTTCTGCTTTTTTCATATTTTTAACTGCCCGTTTTTCACAGGCAAGGAAAATAATATCACAGTGATTTCTCCCATGTCAACTTCGGTTTCAGGCACGATTTTGAATTTCTCAAAAGATTTTTCAAAATTTTTTTCACCTTATCCGATTGTTAATACGGAGATCAATCATCGCTGGATTTTCTCTCCAGATATCGCCGCTTCTGATCCAGACGGACCTTTTCATCGACGACCTGATATCTTTCCAAGAAGTTTATTTTATACTTTTCGAAATTATTGTCAAATATTGCCTGTCTCGCGCCTGTCACAATATTCTTCAGGAACTTCAGGTTATGGATCGATGCCAGACGGAAAGCGGTCAGTTCTTTGTTTCTGAACAGATGATTGACATAGGCCTTTGAGAATGTCCTGCATGTATAGCAGTCACATTCCGGATCGATCGGCTCATCCTTACCTTTATATATAGGTCTGTCTATGTTGATCCTTCCGTCATGTGTCCATAGCGCTGCATTTCTTGCGATCCTGGTGGCAAGCACACAGTCCATCATGTCTACTCCCTGTTCTATCGCATAGAACAGGTCCTCGGGAGAGCCGACTCCCATCATATACCGTGCCTTGTCTTCCGGCATATATCTGATACATGCATCCAGGTTTTCCCAGGTTGTTTTCTTTCCCTCGCCGACACTGAGTCCTCCGATGGCATAACCGGGGAAATCCATTTCGGCCAGAGTCTCAGCAGAGATCCTGCGGAGCTCCGGTACGAATCCGCCCTGAACTATCGCAAACAGCTGCTGATCCTCACGGGTATGTATCCTCTTGCACTCGGCAGCCCATCTGTGCGTCCTCTCCATAGCTTCTTTGGTCTGCTCATATGTTGCTCCCGGTGCAACAGGCTGATCAAGCACCATTGCAATATCCGAACCAAGGTATTCCTGACTCTTTATGGCAATTTCAGGCGTAAAAAAGTGCCTGCTTCCGTCCACATGAGATTTGAAATGCACTCCTTCATCAGTGATCTTGGCAAGTGTTGCCATGCTGAACACCTGGAATCCACCGCTGTCAGTCAGGATCATTCCATCCCAGTTCATGAACTTGTGCAGGCCTCCCATGGAGGCAATATACTCAGATCCGGGATTAAGATAGAGATGGTAATTGTTGCAGAGGACAAGATTGTATCCCATTGCCCTGACATCATCCCAGATTAGGGATTTAACTGTCGCCTGGGTGCCTACCGGCATGAATGCAGGAGTAAGAAGGGTACCGTGAGCAGTCCTGAGCTCGCCTGCTCTTGCCCTTCCGTCAGTCGCCTGAAGAGTAAAACTTGTAGTCATAACTAACCTATAATTCCGATATGGGCCCAGAGATCAATACAGGTGAAAAGGAAAAGCATTCCGAGATACGGAAAACTCGATAATTTATAAAGCTTCCATGCTGATTTGTCACTGTAATGCAGATACAGATTGACGCATGAATAAAGCATGAGAAGATCAAGGATCCCGACACTTATTGCATAAATGAGACCGGCTTTGGTCTCAAAGAAGAACCAGATTCCAAGACCGATCAATGCCACAGCACATACAAATAATATATATATAGCAGTCTTTGTCTGAGCCTTCAGAGGGAAGAAATCCACTCCTGCATTCAGATACTCATCCCTGTGGCTGATCATTACAGTCCAGACATGGAGAGGAAGCCAGCAGCATATCATCAGACATACGATCACCAGAGTAAGTTCATAGGATGCATCACCATACCATCCGATAATGATAGGAGCAACACTGGCAATGGCTCCCTGGGGGAACACACAGGTATTCTTCTTTCTGTATATAAAAGCTGAGATATTACCGATAAGGTCAGCAAAAAATGCGACCGGATGGATCATGTAGGAAAAGAGAAGACCAAGGGCAATCAAAAAGATCAGCCAGGGCAGAGCCTTCTCAGGCGGATCTATCTTTTTCTGGGGAAATACACGTTTCTGTGTTCTCGGCATCTTCGCATCAAGATTTCTGTCGAGATAGTTGGTCATGCCGTTGGCACCTGCTGAAGCGATCATGACAGCCAAAGTCGCAAACAGAGCCCTGCCCCAGTCAGGATGTCCTTTGGCTCCGATAACGCATGAACCCAGACCTATAAACGTGAGCAGTATCGTTTCGCGTATCTTACATACCTGGATATATGCCCATAGTTTCTTTATCACAAGCTGATCCTTCTAGTTAAGATTAATATGCATGGTGGCATCCAGATATTCCTGCAGTATAATTGCAGCCGCCACCGCATCATCATCCTCTCCCGTTATTCTCTTTTTACCGCTGTTCTCTCTCATCATCTGCTGGGCAGCCTGTGTACTGAAACTTTCATTCCAGTAAACGACAGGTACCTCCACCAGTTTCTTGAGATTCTCGGTAAACTGACGTATTTTTTTTGCCTGTTCGCTGTCATTGCCGTCTTTGTCGAGAGGCAGACCGACAACTACAGTGGAGACCTGATGCTCCTTAACCAGATCGGTTATATCCCTGATGGCTTCGAAATCATCACGTCTTGTTATTATTCCAAGAGGAGTCGCAATAACTCTCATCGGATCAGACATTGCTGTTCCGATCTTTGCATCCCCCACATCCAGACTCATCGCTCTCAACGGACTATACCAACGCCTTCTTTATAATTTCTGAAGCTGTTCCGATGGCAATTCCGAGTTTTGAAACATCCTTGCCGCCGCCGACAGCCTGGTTTGGTCGGCCGCCGCCGTTGCCATCGGCAATTGCGGCAATATCCTTGACGATCTTTCCGGCATTGACCTTGTTCCTGACCAGATCATCGGATACGTTGACCACAAACTGGGGTTTATCTGCAAACACTGCACCGAGTGCAACAACTGATGTTCCGAGCTTTTCGGCAACGACATCAGCCATATCACGCAGAAGTTCAAGTCTGTCAACAGAAACAACCTTCGCAACTATACTGACGCCATTGACTGTTTCTTTGTCAGCAATGATGCTGTCAACATCCTTGACGAGCAGCTGATGCTCAAGTGCTTCCTTCTGACGCTTCAGTTCATCATATGAATCAGAAAGTGCCTGTATCTTTTCGACCAGATTGTCTGCATTTGCATCAACAATAGCTCCGGCTTTTCTGATAATCTCATTTTCCTTATTGTACAGTTTGACTGCACCACGTCCGGTCACTGCTTCGATCCTTCTTATACCGGAACCGATACTGCTCTCGGATACGATCCTGAGCGAACCGATCTTGCCGGTATTGGTCACATGAGTACCGCCGCAGAGTTCCACGCTTACGGCAGGATCGCCTACACTGAGTACTCTCACTACATCGCCGTATTTTTCATCAAACAGAGCGATAGCTCCGCCCGATACAGCTTCCTTATAGGGTTTCTCAACAGCTGTGACATTGTGTGCTTTTCTGATCTCACGGTTAACGATACACTGGACCTTCGCGATCTCTTCAGGCGTCATAGCCTTCAGATGTGAGAAGTCGAATCTCAGATAATCAGGGCAGACCAGAGAACCTCTCTGCTGGACGTGATCTCCGAGGACTTTTCTTAAAGCCATGTGGAGAAGATGTGTTGCGGTATGATTGGCTGCAATATCAGCTCTTCTCTGTTCGTCAACAGTTGCTTCAACGGTATCTCCTACTTTCAGTTCACCTGCTGTAAGATGACCGATATGCATATATGTTTTGGCGTCAAGCTTATGTGTATCAGTGACGACAAATTCGGCATTGCCGCATTTGATCGTACCGGTATCTCCGACCTGACCGCCCATTTCAGCATAGAAAGGAGTCTTATCAAGAATAATGGATGCATCATCGCCGGTTGCAAGATAAGAAATGCTCTTCTTGTTCTGGATGATACCGCAGATCTTTCCTTCTGCCTGAAGGACTTTATAACCGAGAAACTCGGTCTGAGGGAAGTGAACATCATCTTCAACGAGCTTTTCATTGAGATTGAACTTCTGGCTCGATCGAGCACGTTCTCTCTGCTTCTCCATTTCCTTTTCGAAGCCTTCCATGTCTACTTCTATGCCTTTCTCAGCAGCAACTTCCTTGGTCAGCTCAACAGGAAAACCGTAAGTATCATAAAGTTTGAAGGCCTCAGCGCCTGGAATGACTTTGGTGGCAGCATCTTTTGCAATAACACTGTCGAGAAGTTCAAGACCGACATTGAGAGTTTCCGCAAATCTTTCCTCTTCCCTGACGATAACATCCTTCACAAAATCTTTTCTGGCGAGAAGATCCGGATAATACTTGCCCATTGAATCGACCGTTACCTGAGCAAAGCCTGAAAGGAACGGTTTATCAAGGCCGATTCTTCTTCCAAACAGACATGCTCTTCTGAGAAGTCTTCGAAGAACATATCCTCTTCCTTCGTTGGAAGGAAGTACGCCGTCACTGATGAGGAAGGTGATCGATCTGCCGTGTTCTGAAATGACTCTGAGAGCCCTGTCGGCCTTGGGGTCATCACCGTATTTCTTACCTGTGATCTCAAGAGCATATTTCATATAAGGTTCAAAAATATCCGTGTCATAACAGGATCTGACACCCTGCATAAGAGCTGTGATTCGTTCAAAGCCCATACCGGTATCGATATTGGGTCTGGGGAGAGGAGAGAGATTGCCCTCTTTATCCTGATTGAACTGCATGAATACAAGATTCCAGATTTCCACGAATCTGCCGCAGTCACAGCTGGGATTACAATCAGGCCTTCCGCAGCCTTTGTCAGGTCCGTAATCATAATGAAGTTCAGAGTCAGGTCCGCAAGGGCCGGTATCACCGGCAGGTCCCCAGAAGTTTTCCTTCTTGCCGAAACGGCAGATCCTTTCTGCGGGAATACCCATCTTCTGCCAGAGTTCATAGGCTTCATCGTCATCTTTGTATACGGTTGCCCACAATCTGTCGGCGGGAATACCATATCGCTGGGTAAGCAGCTCCCAGGCGAAAGGAATGACTTCTTTCTTGAAATAATCACCCACACTGAAGTTGCCGAGCATTTCAAAGAATGTCATGTGGCTTGCATCACCTACTGACTCGATATCAGTGGTCCTGAAACACTTCTGTACTGTTGTGATCCTGTGACAGGGAGGTTCTTCCTGACCCATAAAGAACGGTTTCATCTGAACCATACCTGCAGTTGTGAGCAGCAGTGTCGGATCATTATGGGGAATCAGAGATGATGAAGGCATGATCAGATGACCATGCTCGACAAAAAAATTAAGGAATGTATTCCTGACTTCTTCACTCGTCATTTTTTTCATTTTTTTATATACCGGTCCTATTAAAAACAGTAGTTCATATATTACCACTAAATGGCTGATTATCGGAATTTTGGAAATGAAATAATTCAGGCTTTGTTCAGATAAAGCTTATACAGTGCGAATGCAGTATTCCCGGGAAGATCGGGATATATCTTGTCTTTGACTTCTGCGGCAGGCGTCCATTCGGCAGAGTCGACTTCAGATGAAAGACTGAACGGAGCTTTCTTCACGTATCCTATAAAACCATGCATAAGGATCTCGTTCCTGGGAAACCAGAAAGTACCGCAATTCTCAAGTGATTCCAGTTTAAGACCTATCTCTTCCTCAACTTCACGATACGCAGTCTCTTCAGCTGTTTCTCCGGGTTTGATATACCCTGAAACAAATGTGCAGTATTTGTCTGACAGATAGCTTTGTCTGAGCAGTGCTATTTCACGGAATTCATTGGCGACAAGAATTATCGAGCAATCAGCAAAAGTGTCAAACCAGAAGCGGCTGCAGACATTGCAGAATGGAGTATCTCCGTCATCCCCTGCTTCTTTTAATATCAGCTTTTCTCCGCATTGCGGACAATACTTATATCTCAATGCCGTAACCTTTCAAATACTTTCAGGCATTATTGTCAGGCAGTTTTTTGAGCTCCTCAACGAGCTCTGCCATGAAGCGAAGCGTATCACTTCTGAACTTATCATATCCTTCAGGATGTTCAGTACCCATAGCATTAATATGATTGCCTTCGGTGAATCCCAGAGATATCTGGAACCACTCACAGTTATTATAATCAACCGCACTCTTGTGGTAATAGCTCCATCTGACAATGTTGTTATCTTCTATTATCTTAAGGTAGTCCGGAAATCTCAGCACAGAATCGGACACTTTTCCATAGTACCTGTATTTGCCCTGAGGGAAAAACTCTCCGCTCACCGAGCTGATATCTATATCAACATTATTTTCTCTTATTTCTTCGGCAGTGATGAATATTTCGTACCTGTCATGGCCTGACTTTCCATTCTGAATGAAGTTGATCATAATGGATTTCAGTTCCCCTGAAATTCCCTCATCTATCTTTTCCTGGATCTTCTTCTGAAGAAGCTTCTCAGTATATGGTTCAAACAAAGATCTTATCTTACCTACAAAATCCGAGTATCCAGCCGGAAAAGAATTGCTGCCTCTGGCATAAAGAGATCTACCGTCATTGAAACATATTTCCAGTGAAAAACCGTCCCCATCCAGAACATGACGATTGGTTTTACTGAAACCGTCCCATTTTTTGATCTTGTCCTTGACATAATAATCATTCAGTTTTTCAAGGATATCATTACCGATCTCACAGGACATAGTCTCAAACTCTCTGTGCTGATCATCTTCAAATTCAAATATAACTTTGCCACCTTTATTTTTAACGGTGTAGGAATAGGAACATGCTCCAAAAGGATTGCTGTAATTGAACCGGAATTCTTTTATTCCGCTTTTATTCTCTTTTTTGATGAACATAAATTCACCTCCGTATCATAGGCAGCCATTTTTGTACGGAAAATCAGGCTTCACAGAGCTCAGAGATCAGGACCATGACGGCAGTATCGGGATCCATCTGTCCAGTCTTGGTCTTTACATCGGCATCAAGGACTTTGCGGTAAAATCCTTCAAGCTGGGAAACAGAAAATCCCTTGGCCTGTGCAACAGGGTCTTTGATCTGGAATGAAGACAATTTTGTAACTGACAGAAGTTTTGCTCCGGTGTATCCCTCTTCCATCCACATCTTGACCCGCATGACTTTTCTCATCTGGGTTACGATCATGCTGAGCAGATAATAACCGTTGGCGCCTGTGCCTGTGATCCTTGTGTAATAGTTCATTGCTGTCTTCAGATCTTTGCCGAGAGTAGCATTGAGAAGTTTCCAGATATCATCCTGCTGACCGATTTCGGGAACCATGCAGATGATATCCTTTTCGGTTATCTCCTGTCCGTTTTTGTAGATAAGGAGCTTATCGATATTGTTGCTCAGTGCCCACAGGTCACTTGAGAGATAATACTTAAGTTTTTCCACGGCAGATGCGCTTATCCTGCCTCCGTTTTCTGCTACATATGACCTGATCCATTCTGAGAGTTTATTTTCAGAAACAGGAGCAAAATTCTTGATATTTATATCTGAGATCCCGTCAAAAAGAGCTTTTGTGACCGCAGATGCCTTTGCTGATGATGAAAGTGCTCCATCCGTCAATACAAGGACTGTCGTCGGACAGATATCATTCTTCATTACACTGTTGAACTGTACGGGCAGAGAAAGAGAGTCATCATTCTTTTTTGATGCCTTTCCCTTTTCAGCCTGAAGCCTTTTTAAAAGGTCTTCAACGATCACAAGACGGTACTGCCCAAGGAACGGCATAGACTGAACGTAGTTGCGCAGTTCATCAGGGGTCACCTTGCTCCCGTCAAGTATGGTGGTATTGTTCTGAAGAGCATCCTGATCCCCCAGTCCGTCTTTGATCTTTTTCAAAGCATGTCTGGCTGAATATGTATCCTCGCCATAAATGAAGTAGATCATTTACTATTCCTATGCTGCTGTCTGAGACTCTCCGTCAAGCAGATTTTTTCCGTTCGGGTCTGTCTGTTTGATGAGCTTGTCAAGAAGACCTGCTGCAACCCAGAAGAGCGGGGAAATGATGGGAACTGAGAAGCTGAAGAAAGCATGGATTGAATAAGCTAAAACACTTCCTGCAAACAGGAGAATGAGAGGGTTTTTGCTCATATTCTTAACGCTTCTTACAGCCAGAGTAACCAGGAAAGCGATGTAAAGCAGGAGTGACGGAATACCGGTATTGGAAGCGATCTGCAGATAATCATTGTGGGCACAATCATAGTACCAGTTGATATCGAACAGCTGCTGGAATCTGGCACTGTTCTCTGCAAATGCTGCCTTGAATGTATCAGGACCGGTTCCAAGCCACGGCCACTGAGGAATAAGTTTAAGGGTTTCTTTCCATACCCAGCCTCGATGACTGCCGAAGGTATCATTGAGATGTCCAT
The DNA here is from genome assembly GCA_016286345.1 of Dehalococcoidales bacterium. GTDB lineage: Bacteria > Chloroflexota > Dehalococcoidia > Dehalococcoidales > UBA1222 > UBA1222. The sequence continues at coordinate 10,346 of JAEESL010000002.1, forward strand.
GGAACAGCTGGCTGAGTTCTCCGAGCATTCCCGGAGCACCGTAATATCTGGCATAAATGAATACAACTACTCCCACGACTGCAACTCCGTAAACCGCTGCAATGGTGATCCTGTACTGTTTAGGAGAGAAATTCAGTTTGTTGACCGCAGTCTGAACCTTCAGAAGTGCCGGGCTGGCAGAAGCACTGAATTTATAATCCTTGAAGAAGTAATAAAGCCATACAATTGCGACTGCAAATGCAAGGACCAGACTGATCTTAGCTAAGCCGCCGAATGCAAGACCGATCTTGACAGAGCCTTCGACCATCGTCACAGGGAATACCTTATATACAAACAACGTCAGACAGGCAGCGAATATCAGTTCAAGGACTCTGCGTCTGTTTTTATTATTGTTGAAGAGAACGAGTACAAGTACTGCAAGAGCAGCCAGGCCGCCGACCTTGCCGCTGTCCGCATCACCGATGATCTCTGTCATAAGGACCATTACAAAGGCGGGAAGAAGGAAATAGAATCTATATTTTCCGTCAAACAGAACATATGCCGCAAAGAATGTGGGGACGACGAGTGCAAAGTAAGCGGAAACCACATCGATATTACCCATTGTAGATAAGAACTGGGTATTTCTGTATGTATACCCTTCCGGGAAAAGATTAAGAGGATTCATTCCAAGGTACTGGCCGAAAGCAATTATAGAGTAGATGATAGAAGCGACAGCCAGGGAATAGATAACCGCTTTATGATATTTTCCGAAATGAGACAGAAGAACAAAAATCATTACATATATCATCGTTGCGAAGAAACCTTCGTAACGACCCTGTCCTACCCAGACATCGGAACCGTACTGTGAGGCGATTGCCGAGATCAGACAGACGAGCAGGTAACCGAGAATGCATAACTGGGGGACCGAGAAGCTTTTGATCAGCTTTTCCTTATCAAAATGGATCTTTCCCTGGAGCGCCTGCATAACAGCCAGCATGACCAGACAGCCTGCAAAGATCGCAAACATGATCACATACTCAAGCCACTTTACGTGGTTCATGTCTGTATACAGGGTCTTGCTGAAAAACAGCGTGAATACTGTGAACATCAGGAGGGCATAGCCCATGCCTATCCATTCATAAGGAGTTGTGCTCCACGGGTTTAAGAGAAACTTTCCGTCCTGAAACAGTTCAGTAAAACTGTTGGAAGAACGGCTTTGTTTCTTTTCTGGTTTAACGTTTTTGTTCTTTTTTGAGCTCATCTTAACGACCTTTATATAAAACTTGTCATCAGATAGTAGTATAACATGACAGCATTGTTTAAAAGTAATGTGCAATTATATAAAAAAAGGATTATTGGTTATAATGGTTAAATTGAACTGATTATTCACAACGGAGACAGATATGTTTGAACCCTTAACACCGAAAATAGATATGTCTAAAATGCCTGCTCCTGAAAAGGCTCCGGGGTATATTGAAGAAATCGATCTCACCTTCAGGGAGGGGATCGTAAAAAAACAGATCGAATCGATCAGGACTATGGTCCTTGAAGGTAATTTTGATGAAGCACTTCCTCTGATGGAAGGACAGCTGCCTATAGTAGAGGAATTTGAAAAAAAACATCAGGATACCGAAGATAAGATTTACAGGATCTTTTATGAACCGATGGAGGAAGTCCTCTACAATGAGGTTTTCAAGCCTGAAGTCGAAGCCAAACCTCTTCCCTCTCTCAGCATTGAGGCATATCTTCTTTATGCAAGCATACTGTCACACTTCAAACGATATGATGAAGCTCTTGAAAACTTTGACAAGGCATTGAAAAGAAACCCTGTTGAACACAGAGCCACCATCCAGAAGCTTGAGATATACAAGATACAGAAGAATCTGGATCTTTTATACGAAGACACCAAAAAGGCATTCAAATTTATCTTTCATCCTGAGGACATTGCCAGACTTCACAGAAATCTCGGTTATTACTTTATTGAAAAGCAGAAATATCCGGAAGCTCTTTCATGCTATGCCATGAGCAGATCCTTCGAAAACTCCAAACTTGCCGTACAGGAAATGCAGTACATCATGAATGTTACGAAGGGCAATGTAAAAGTTCCTACACTGGAGGAAGCAAGGATACTGGCTGCCAAGGGCGGCTATCCTCTCGGAATAGATGAACACATCCTTCCTCTGGCCAATGAAAACGCAAAGAAACACATGGAAAAGGGTCAGACTGCAAAGGCCAAGTACTTCCTGGAAGTCATATATTCCATCACTCATCAGGAATCGATCAAGAAAATTATCGATGAGATCGATGAACAGACCAGGAAAAACAAGGCAAAAGCAAACGGATAACTATTTGTTCCAGCTGAAGAGAACCCAGGTCGTATCTTTCTTTTGATATAAATACCCGTCTCTTTTCTCGAGCTTTTCGTCCAGAAGTTCCATGACTTTTTTGCTGGTGGGAGTATCGATATCGCGGCTTCGGACTATCTGAAAGAAGGCATCCTCAAGAGATGAAAACTCTTTTTCCCTTTTCAGAGTGAATGTCCTGACGTCCGGATGTATCCCCATGCCCTCTATGACGTTATAAAGAATGGCGTGTTCAGGAGAGTAATCGATATCGATATTCATGATCTCGGATATCTGACGGTCCAGCGGATCATTGCCTCTGACTCTCCAAGTTATGTGACATGATTTCAAAGCCACCTCATTCATAAGCCAGATGCTTCTTTTTATATCACTGCCTCCTGGTATTGAACGAGATGCGATTGCGACATCACAGCGCGGAAGATCTTTAGGTTCGAGTTTGATCCAGTCACCCTGAATCGGAGTGATATTATTCAGATTCTCTTCTTCAGCCTGCGCCATTACGACTTTAAGCGCTTCAGTGGATAGATCGACGCCGTAAACCTTTAAAGCGATCTTGGCAAGCGGTATCGTCAATGCACCTGTACCGGTGCCCACATCCATAACAGTATCCTCAGGATCGATATGAATAAGGGGCAGAAGCATCTCAACATATCTGCTGTGCTTTGCCTTCGGTTTGATCTTGCGTGCCCAGTCATCCCAGAAACCCGAGTTCTGAGTTTTGTAGGTATGCTGGACCTGTTTCTGCCAGAAGGATGCCCAGTCAATATCATTAATACTGTTTATACTGTTGAATATATCCATAATTAACTGTTAAAACTCCTCGCTGACTTCGGAATCAAAATCATTTTCCAGTCTGTCACGAAGTTCCTTGTAAAGATTGATCGCCTTATGTCCTGCTTCAGTCACAACTGCCTTTCCTCCGCCGACTCCACCTGTATTCTTTGTCACCAGCGGTTCTTCGGACAACTGGTTCATCGCATCGACCCACAACCAGGCATTTGAATATGTGAGATTCATTGATCTTGCAGCTGCAGCAATAGACCCAAGCCGGTCAATCTCTTCAAGAAGTTTTGCCCTTCCGCCTCCGATGAACAGCTGGCCGTCTTTTTCGACCCACAAAGCGGTGTGGACACTGTATCCTTCAATGGGATGTCTTCCAAATCTGGAAGGTTTTCTGATGTTCTTTTTGCCTTCTCCCATGATAAGTCCCTCAACTTTCATAAGACTCATGCCATGGCGGTATTTTAGAAAAGATAACGGTCAGTGTCAATATAACTGTCATTATTTACAAGCATAAATCAATGAATCACTCCTTGACAGAGAGACGGACATATTATTTAATGTTTAATCATTTAAGCAATTATGCAGATAATGGAGTATTGATATGTGCAGTGTTATAAATGAAGAACTGGTAAATAAAGTAAAGAAAAGCCTTCCTCCGGATGACAACTTTACTCTTGTAGCCGAGACCTTCGGAGCAATGTCGGATTCCAACCGCGCAAAGATCATGTTCGCGATCGAAGACCGAGAACTGTGCGTTTCAGATCTTGCGGCTATCATCAACGTCACTGATTCAGCAGTTTCCCAGCATCTCCGCATCCTGAGGAATCTGCGCCTGGTGAAAGCCAGAAAAGAAGGCCGTTCCATTTACTATTCACTTGATGATGACCATATAAGTAAACTGCTCCATGTCTGTCTTGACCATACAAAGGACGGATAATATGGAAGAGCACGAAGAAGAACAAAGCCCATTACTGGTTGCCAGACTTATAATATCGGTCGTTTTGTTCGCTGCAGGTATCATCCTCGAACACAATGATCTGTCTTTTTATATTTATTTCTACATTGCTGCCCTGATACTGAGCGGATTTGAAGTCATACTCAGTGCTGTTAAAAGCACTTTAAAATTCTCCTTCTTTGATGAAAAGCAGCTTATGACGATAGCTGCCATCGGCGCCTGCTGTATCGGAAAAGTCGAAGAGTCAGCAGCTGTAATGATCCTTTATTCCGTCGGTGAATTCCTTGAGGATTATATTACAGATAAATCAAAGGACACTATCAGAGATCTTTTATCATCGGCTCCGTCAACAGCACATACCATCACGGATATCGAAAATACTCATAATATCACGGATGTTTCTCCTGAAGATGTCGAGGTGGGCACTCTTCTCATCATCAAACCCGGCGAGAAAATACCTCTGGACGGCATTGTGATCAAAGGAGAAAGCACTGTCGATACATCATCGCTGACCGGCGAATCACTTCCTATGCCCTGCTCTCCCGATACCAAGGTACTCTCAGGTATGATCAACCAGAACGGATCTCTGATCGTTAAAACTTCCTGTCTTTTCGAAGATACTTCCATGGCAAGGATCATTAAGCTCGTAAAAGAATCCGAAGAAAACAAAGCTCCGGCCGAAAAGTTCATTACACGCTTTGCAAGGGTCTATACCCCGATCATCCTCATACTTGCAGTGCTTGTTGCAGTTCTTCCTCCGCTGTTCTTCGGCGAAGAATGGAGTGACTGGATCTACAGAGCAATGACCCTTCTGGTGATCGCATGTCCCTGCGCTCTCGTAATAAGCGTTCCTCTCGGTTACTTCTGCGGTATCGGCAAAGCATCGAAGGAGGGCATCATTGTCAAAGGCGGAACACATATCGATAACCTGGCAAAAGTAGATACGATCTTTATGGATAAGACCGGAACGCTTACTGACGGTGTGTTCCATATCATCGATATCATTACTACCGGTGATATGCCCAAAGATGAAATGATGGCTTACGCAGCCAGCGCAGAATCATTTTCGACTCATCCGCTGGCAAAATCCATCTCAGCTTCCACTGATAAAAGACTGAAAATCGATAATGCCGTTGATATCACCGGCAAAGGCATCTGGGCGACCATCGAAGGCAGGGATGTCATTATCGGAAGCGACAAACTCTTGCACAGTGAGGATATTTTCCATGACCATGATCTGTGCAATCTCAAAGGGACCATCATTCATGTCTCTGTTGACAGGAAACATGTCGGATACATAGTTCTCAGCGACCAGCCAAGGAAAGGAATAGAAAATATCATTTCCAGACTCAAGAAACTCGGAATAAAGAAGACCGTCATGCTGACCGGAGACAACAGAGTATCCGCAGCATATGTAGCAAAATCTCTCGGAATTGATGAAGTTCATTCTGAATTAATGCCTGAAGAAAAAGTCAGCTATGTCAAAGAATCTGAAAAGAAAGGCACCAAGGCTGCATTTGTCGGAGACGGTATCAATGATGCCCCTGTTATTGCCATGACTGATGTCGGCATTGCCATGGGCGGTATGGGATCTGCAACTGCAATCGAAGCCAGCAATATCGTGATCATGTCAGATCATCTGGCAAAACTGGCAGATATCATCAAGATCTCCCGTAAGACCAGAAGGATAGTTATTGAAAACATTGTGGTATCTCTCACTATTAAAGCTGTTTTCGTTACCCTGGCAGTACTGGGAATGGCCAATATGTGGCTTGCTGTATTTGCTGATGTCGGTGTGACGATACTGGCAATCCTTAATTCGATCAGGATCTTCAGATAAACTTAAGGCCACCCTGCGGTGGCCTTTTTCATAAAAGCTGTTACTTACTTATCAGAGCACAGTGCGGCGATTCATAGATCTTTCCATGAACGAAATAATTGTATGAACGGCAGCCGCCCGCACAGTATTTTCCATGGCTGCATGTTGCGCAGTTTCCTGTGAGCATATCTGATTTGAAGTGTCTGTTATAAGCAAAAGCATCGGGATCTTCCCATATATCACGGAGCTTCTTTTCGCGTAAATTGCCTTCTATGAAACAGTCTGCATACATGGATTCACAACCGCGGACATTCCCCACACTGTCGATACCGATCGAATTGATTCCGGCGGAGCATCCGCTGAACGGGACTGTTCCGTTAATGTTTCCGCGAAGACGGGCATCGTCTTCCGTATAGTAGCCGATATTATCCGCAAAACCGAGCAGAAAAGGCGCAGTCTTTGCATATTTCCTGACAAAATCTATGACCTTCCATACATCAAATGAATACGGAACTCCGCTGTTTGCAGCATTTCCCATCGGAGAGCATGCCTGCAGCTGCCAGGCTCCGATTCCGGTATTACGGAGTATCAGATATAACTCTTCCAGTCTATCCACGTTTTCTGCATTCAGAGTGGAAATAACCGAAGTCGGGATACCGGCATCATTCAGAGTGTGTATGGCTTCTATGGCTCGTTTGTAACTGCCTGTCTGACGGTATTTATCATGAACATCCTCAGGTCCATCCAGAGAGACTGCAATGGATTCGATATTGACCTCCCGGAGAGTTTTTATGAGCTCCGGACGGAATAAGAATCCGTTTGTAATGATACAGACACGGATATTGTGATCGGTAAAGCTTTTTACGATCGTCGCCCAGTCAGGTCTCATAAAGACCTCTCCGCCGATCAGAGATACTCTGCGACAGCCAAGATCAGCAAGCTGTTCAACGATCGAAAGACACTCTTCCGTTGTAAGTTCATTATCCCGTGCCCTGCCGCCTCTTGATCCGCAGTAACGGCAGGAAAAAGAGCATGCCAGGGTTATTTCAAAAACACAGGAACGAAGTCTGAATTTCATTTTCTGTAAAGATTAAGATCTATTCCGCATTTATCACAGGTGTTTGCGGCGTCATCAACTTTATTTCCGCAATTTGGACAGAAATTGATTGCAGGATTTTCACTGCTAACTGAACGATTCTCAGGATATCCGGGGTCATCCACTGGTTCTTCAAACATATCAGGACCGGCATAAACATCCTCGCAGGGGTTGTCATTGACGTTAAAAGGATTTTTTTTCTGAAAAAAATCAGGGCCTGCATAGACACCTTCGCACGGATCGGTATCTTTTTTCTTCTTTTTGAAATAATCCGGACCGGCATAAACACACTTCATCGGCTCGTGTTTACCGAATAAACGAAAACTCATTTATGACCTCCTGGCACTGACAATTTATTGTTGTCGTGGTGAACCGCACTCTGGACAGAATTTTGACGGTACTTCAAATTTGAAGCCACAGCTGGTACAGTAATTCTTTTCGTCACTATCACTTCCGTCTGCATGATTTTCAGGATATACGGGTGTTTTATACGTGTCCGGCATAGCAGCGCCCATAAACATAAAGCCTTGAGGGTTTCTGTTGTAGAAGTCAGGACCGGCATAAGTCATCATCATCGTCTGGTCAGACGGAGGAGTTGAAGGAAACGAAGGTTTATCCTGTGGAGTCACTTCAGAATTGGATTCATTGCTGTCTTTCTCCTGAGACTGATCCTCTAATCCCTGCTTATTTGCAAAATAATCAGGACCGGCATAAACACATTTCATCGGTTCATTAGGATTTTCAATCATAACTGACCTCCTTAATTCATATCTGTCTAATATAAAGCACTGTTTATACGGATATTTTACCTTGTGACATTATCATAAATAAATACTAAATAACCAGCAGCATATACAACATCAATAATAGTCGAAAGATATCTGTGAACAGAGTGTTAAAAAATACACCCCCTTGGGATCAAGGGAGTGTATTCAAAACCTTCCACTTTTAACTGGTTAAGCGTTTGCTAGACTGCCTTGTAACGATCTTTCATGATCGACTCAAGGAATGCGGCATTATTGGATGTACGCTTAAGAGAATCTATGACTCTCTGTGAAGCTTCCTGTGTAGTAGCATTGGGTGAATCAGTTGCGATTGCACCGACCATTCTTCTGAGAAGTCTGGTGAGAGTGAATTCATTCTTTTCATACAGGAATTCATCCCGTCGGGTCGATGACTTGGTGATATCAACGGCAGGATAGCATCCGCGCTCTGCAAGCTTTCTGTCGAGATGGATCTCCATATTGCCTGTACCTTTGAACTCTTCATAGATCAGGTCATCCATACGTGAACCTGTATCGACCAGACATGTTGCAATGATCGTCAGGGAACCGCCTTCCTCAATGTTTCGGGCAGCGCCGAAGAATCTTTTGCCGGGATGGAGAGCAACGGGATCGATACCGCCTGAAAGAGTTCGTCCGGAGGAAGGAAGTGCCAGGTTATATGCCCTTGTAAGTCTGGTGATACCATCCAAGAGAAGGAATACATCCTTTCCTGCTTCTACCATTCGCTTGGCTTTTTCGATGGCAAGTTCGGCAACTCTGGTCTGGTTCTCTTCGGCTTCATCGAATGTCGCTGCAATAACTTCGCCGCGGACACTTCTACGCATATCGGTGACTTCTTCAGGTCGTTCACCGATAAGACAAACGATCACATGGATATCCTTATAATTCTCTTCCACTGCATTCGCAATGGCTTTCATGAGCATTGTTTTACCGGCCTTGGGAGGTGCAACAATAAGACCTCTCTGCCCGCAGCCGATAGGACAGAAAAGATCTATGATCCTGGTAGCTATAACATCGGAAGTGGTTTCCATGGTTATTCGTCGGTCAGGGAAAATAGGAGTGAGCTGGGTGAAAACTTTTCTCTGACGAGATTTTTCAGGAGAGATATCATTGATTCTCTCTACTCTGACCATACTGTAATATTTTTCTTTATCTTTGCCCGGTCGTGAAACACCGACCACATAGTCCCCTGTTCTGAGACCGAATCTCTTGATCTGAGACTGGGCAACATAAATGTCATCGGCACTGGGTAACAATGAATCCTGTCGGAGGAATCCGTAACCCTCGCCCAATATATCCAGAACACCTGAACAAAGTTTGTAGCCCTGACCCTGCTGTTCAATATAATGTGCCATCAGCTGCTCAACGACATCCTGCTTTGAATGTGTTGCAATGTCGGTAAGACCTGCGTCTGCTGCCATCTGGATCAATTTGACGGAATCGGTTTCATAAAGCTGATCCATCGTCGGAACTGATATATCAGGATTTTTGGGATCATGAGAACCGGCATTCTGATATCTTCCGTTATAAAATTTTCCGTGTCGTTCTGTGTTAACGGCTTTAGCTGCATCTTCAGTATTTACATCAGTTGCAGCATCCGATGAAGATGCCGTCTCTGCAAGTTTTTCTTCAGCTGCAGACTTTTCCTTCTCGATCAGCCGTTTGGTCTTCAAAACACGTTTTGTGATTCTTCTTACAGGCGCAGCTTTTACTGATTCTGTTTCAGTTTTTTCCTGGGCCTCAGCAGGTACCGCTGCAACAGCCTTCTCAGGAACAGTTGCTGCAGTTTCAGTCTTGGGTTTTCTGCCGCGTTTTTTTACCTCTGGAACAGTTTCTGATTTATTATCAGCAGCTTTCTTTTCAGATGTCTTTTTTACAGCAGTTTTTCTTACAGGCTTTTTGATTTCTACCGCAGATTCTTCTTTGGTTTCTTCAGTTTTCTTTGTTCGAGGTGCCATGTTTTCTCCTAGGTATTAGATACTTTACGCCAGTCTTCCATGAATTTTGCCTGACCGGCATCAGTTAAAGGATGTTTCATCATCTGTTCAAGTACTTTGTATGGAATGGTTGCTACATCTGCACCGGCTTTTGCGGCTTCAATGACATGCATGGGATGTCTGATAGATGCAGCTATGATCTGTGTATCAAAACCACCGGCATCATATACTTCACGGATATCATAAATGAGATCCATGCCGTTGGTGGAAATATCATCGAGTCTTCCGAGGAAAGGACTGATGAAGTATGCGCCTGCAAGTGCTGCAAGCAAAGCCTGGTTGGCAGTGAAACACAAAGTCATGTTTACCTTGATGCCCGCCTTGACCAATGCTGTTGTAACTTCAAATCCGTCAGGTGTGCAGGGTACTTTTACCACGACATTCTCATGCCATTTGGCGATCTTCTTTCCCTGCCTGATCATTTCAGCTTTCTTTACGGATGTAACTTCAGCTGATACTTCACCCGGAACGATATCACAAATCTGTTTGATCACAGATTCATAATCGGATATGCCTTCCTTGGCAACAATTGTGGGATTGGTGGTCACACCATCGATACCTCCCCAGGCAACACCTTGTTTGATCATGTCAATGTTAGCTGTGTCTAAGAAAAGTCTCATTTGTTACTCCATCAAAGTTTAATATCGAAACTATCCACGAACGACATCTTTAGCGGCTTCTATGAAAGCACTGAACAGCGGATGCGGACGATTTGGTCTGGAAACATATTCGGGATGGAAAATACAACCGAGCATAAACGGATGATCGATACGCTCGCAAATCTCTATGTACTCATTATCCTTCGAAACAGCAGAGAAAACAAGACCATCCTGTGAAAGCTGTCCGAGATATGCTTTATTGATCTCATATGAGTTTCTGTGTCTTTCAACGATATCGCTCTTGCTGTAGCACTTGTATGCAAGTGTTCCCTCTTTTACAACGCACTCGACATCTCCAAGTCTGAGTGCGGGAACCCTGGTCAGTTCCTCTCGTTTTCCCTGAGGAATGTCAACTACAGGATACAGAGTATCAGGCGCAAAGGATGATGAATTGACATCCTTGGAATTGAATAATGCACGGCCGACCTGGATGACCATGGCTTCCATGCCGAGCCCGATTCCGAAGAAAGGAACTTTGTTGCCTGCTGCATAATCAACTACTCTGATCATTCCTTCAATATTGCGTTCACCGAAACCGCCGGCAAGACAGATGCCCTGAACATCAGACAGTTTTTCCTTTGCATCTGCTTCAGTGTTGATATCATTGGTTGATACCCACTTCAGCTGGATCTTGCAATCATATTTAAAACCGGCATGATAGATCGCTTCCCTGATTGAATAATAAGCATCTTCAAGCTGAACGTACTCTCCAACCAATGCGATCTTGACTACCTGTTTATAGTCAACTGCCTTGGCAGCTATCTCCTGCCACAGTGTCATATCGGGTTCTTTGACATCAAGTCCGAGAGAATCAACGATCAGTTTGCCGGCTCCGTAATGTTCGAGGATCAGAGGGACCTCATATACGGTCTTAGCTGTCGGCATGGGGATCACGGCATAAGGTTCAACATCACAGAAAAGGCCTATCTTTTCACGAAGACTTTCTGATATGTCACTGTCTGCCCTGCAGACCAGAATATCAGGCTGAATACCCATCCGTCTTAGTTCATTGACTGAATGCTGTGTTGGTTTGGTCTTGAGTTCCTTGGTGGAACCGATATAAGGAAGCAGAGTCACATGGATATAAAGTACATTCTCTCTGCCGACTGTCTTTCTCATCTGTCTGATCGCTTCAATGAACGGCTGACCTTCAATATCGCCGACTGTACCGCCAACCTCAACCAGGATGACATCGGCCTTGCTTCGTTCTGCCAGCGCAAAGAAACGATCCTTAATTTCATTTGTTAAATGCGGGATCACCTGAACAGTGCCGCCGATGAAATCACCGCGTCGTTCACGTGCGAAAAGATTGCCATAAACCTGCCCGGAAGTGATATCCGATGCTGCAGTCAATTCAGTATCAGTAAATCGTTCATAGTTGCCTACATCGAGATCTGTTTCACCACCGTCACGGGTAACATAGACTTCACCATGCTGTAACGGAGACATAAGACTGGGATCTGTATTAAGATACGGATCCATTTTCAAAGTTGCTACTGAAAGACCTCGTGCCTTGAGAATGGCACCTATGGACGCTACGGTAATACCCTTACCAACAGAACTGACAACACCACCGGTAACGAAAATGTATTTAGTCAATTCCAACCCTCTCTCTAAAAAAACGCTATTACGCGCAAAGGCAGTCACTGCAATTTACTTGGGAAATTCGAATGGAAGCCACGGCTTTCATAGTGTTTTTTTTATTATATTGAGGGCATTTCGGCCTTGTCAAGGCTATAACAGCTGCAGAACCAGTTATATTTTTTCTCTTTTCATATGCTTCTGCAGATAGATGTAATAAACAGCACTGATGACGATACCTATAGCCGTCGCAACCGGTACTACAAAACCGATCGAAAACAGCGTTGGATCAGGCTGGATACTCATTATGTAAGACAAAGGAAGTCTTATTAAAAGTGCCATTGTAATACCTGACAGGAACACGAACATCGACTTTGAATGTCCGTTGAAATAACCGTTGAAGCTGAACAGGATACTGGTCAACACGGCTTCGGGAGCAAGACCCTTCAGGTAATCCGCGGACTGTGCGATGACATTCGGATCATTTGTAAAGATGGAGGAGATCAGATCGCCTTTGAAGAACATCAGTGCAGTCAGGAATATACCGATACCGGCTCCTATCTCCATACCTGTGAACATGGCTTTTCTTGCCCTGTCCTCTTTCTTTGCACCGACATTCTGGGCTACAAAAGGACTCATGCACTGCAAGATAGCAAGAGGAATAAGCATGACAAAACCATTGGTCTTCTGGGCAACGCCATAGCCTGATGAGGCATCAAGACCGAGTCTGTTGATGAAGGCACAGATGGCCAGAAATGAAATATTGGTAAGAAAACTCTGGAGTGCAATAGGCATACCAAGCCTTATGTGTTCATTGTCATGCAGATCAAGTTTGATATCAGAAATATGGAATTCAAAAGGCAGCTTCTGTCTTCTGATAATAACAAGCGAAAGGACAACACTGAGAGCCTGAGCAATGACCGTTGCAATAGCAGCACCCTGTACATTCATATGCATACCTGCAACAAAAATAAGATCACCGATGACATTGGCTACACATGAAATACTAACAAAAAGAAGAGGAAGACTTGAATTACCAAGACCACGGAAAATACTGCTTATGAAGTTATAGGCAAGAATGAATATAAAACCGAAACCGCAGATCCTGACATATGTGGCAGTAAGATCCAGTGCTTCTTCAGGTGCCTGAAGGATAATGGACAGCGGTCTTGCAAAAACAACCATCAGGACGGAAAAAATAACCGCCATCAACAGGTAAAATGCTGTGGCATGGCCCAGCAACGGTCTGATCTTTTGCGGTTCATTGCTTCCAAGATACTGCCCCATAAGAATTGTAATGCCGACCGTCATGGCACCAAGTACAAACGTAAACATATTAAGGATATTGCCTCCGGTGGCAACACCGGATATACCTGCCGTAGTACCGAATTTACCGACGACCCACAGGTCAACTGCACCGTACATAGCCTGCATAAGAAGTGCAGCTAAGGACGGAAGCATAAATTTAGAAAGGCTTTTTAGAATACTGCCTTCTGTAAAATATTTAACACTGTTCATATAAAATCCCTAAACAAACAACAAAATACACCCTGCATACCTAAATGTATGTGCAAAAAGTCATAATGAAAATGATCTGCTAGACATTAAAGAGGAAATTGACGATGTCTCCGTCCTTCATGACATATTCCTTGCCTTCAGACCGGAGAAGTCCCTTTTCCCTGGCGGCAGCGATGCTTCCGCCGACTTCAATGAATTTATCGTAGGCAATTGTTTCTGCCCTGATAAAACCCTTCTCAAAATCAGTATGGATCTTTCCTGCAGCCTGGGGAGCTTTGGTGCCGTTGATAATGGTCCATGCACGGCATTCATCTTCTCCGGCAGTCAGGAATGATATCAGATTCAAAAGCTTATATGATGCCTTGATCAGCAGATCAAGACCTGATTCCTTGATGCCGAGTTCCTCGAGGAACATTGCCTTTTCCTCGTCTTCAAGTTCTGCAAGCTCTGCTTCGACTTTGGCGCTGATCTTGACGACCTGTGCACCATTAGCATCTGCGATCTTTTTCACAGTCTGAACATATTCATTGTCTTCAGCAGCGATCTCATCCTCATTTACATTGGCAACAAAGATGATGGGCTTGTATGACAGCAGACCAAATGAATTGACGATGTCTTTTTCACTGTCTTCAAAATGAAGGGTACGGGCATTTACTCCGTCACTCAGACTCTTTTCGATCCTTTCCATGATTTCAAGTTCCTGAGCAAGATTCTTGTTGTTTCCGCCCTTCATACTGTTTTTGGTCTTTTCAATCCTTCGCTGAAGTATTTCAAGATCGGAAAGGATCAGTTCTGTATCAATGGTCTCAATATCGGATGCAGGATCGACTTTGCCTGAAACATGAACGATATTCTGGTCTTCAAAACAACGCACCACATGTACGATTGCTTCGACTTCACGGATGTGGCCAAGGAATTTGTTTCCCAGACCTTCACCCTTGGAAGCTCCTTTTACAAGACCTGCAATATCACAGAACTCTATAGTCGCATATGTGGTCTTCTTTGAGTTATATATCTCATGCAGTTTCTTAACTCTTTCATCGGGAACGGCAACGATACCGACATTCGGTTCGATCGTACAGAACGGATAGTTTGCCACTTCCGCACCTGCCTTGGTAATGGCATTGAACAGAGTGCTTTTACCTACATTTGGAAGACCAACGATACCTAATTTCATAACAAAATAATCCTTTGAAAACCTTTCACTGAATAATCAGTAAATCTTAGTATACATTTTTTTGAAAAAAACGACAGAAATAAACTCAGACAATAATATATTCTTTCATACTGTTGACAAGAAAACTTGGCAAACATATAATCATGTCATGCAAAGAAAACTTGGCAGAGGAACAAAAGATGAACAAAGAAGAAATCCTTGAAATGAGCCGTGAAGAAAATAAAGGCGGGATAGGTGAATATGAAAAGGCTGCATCTGACACAGCATCAAAGGTTGGCCTGACAGCCGGGGCGATAGCTTGTGTCGTACTTGTGATTTTAGGAAATTTTATTCTGGAAATTCCTGAAATAAGTCTTGCCGGATGGATGGTGTTTTTTGCAATGTTTGGAGGCAATCATATTGCTCTGTTCAAAAAATTGGGCACCAAACATAATCTGGCACTGGGCATTGTTGCAATTATTGCTTCAGTTGTATTTTGTGCAGCAATCATTTTGAAAAGTGTGATGTAGTTACATGGATGAAAAGCTCATACTGAAAAACAGTCTCAAGGAAAGCAGAATTGAAAAAGGATTGTCCCAGCAGCAACTGGCAGATCTGGTCGGCGTATCCCGTAATACCATCAGTTCTATTGAGACAGGTCAATTCAATCCAACTGCAAAACTGGCCTTGATTCTTTGCATAGCACTGGACAAAAAATTCGAAGAATTGTTCTTTTTTTAAAAAGACCAAACCGTCCTAATTATTTACCCGTTCAGAATCGGATTAAATAACCACTATTTATACATACATAAAATGCCGGATCATTGACTGACCCGGCATTCAGATAACAACAAACTGTTCTGTCAGAAATAATGTGGACTTATTTAATTAAAGCTGCGCCTTCATGGAAAGCATTGCCGACTCTTTTGCCAATTGCCCAGTATCCGGCACTTGATCCATCGAAAACGATAGGATTGACCTTTCCCATATCGACCTTGCCATCTGTTAAGACACAATCATCTGCGATAACATTGACGATCTCACCGACGACTCGGATTTCTCCTGTTGCAGGATCCTTGCCCATTGATACGACCTTACATTCCAGGGATAAAGGAAGTTCACTGATAACAGGTGCATCTACGTTTTTACCCTTTGTTACAGTGAAACCTGCTTTTTTGACCTTCTCAGGTTCTTTTTTGGCAGAAACCATGCCCACATAATCGGAAGCGACAAGGGATTCCACTGTTCCGAAAGCGATAGTGAAAGCATTTTTCTTTTCAAGATTCTCAGTTGTCTGATGCTGTGAAAGATTCATTGCAATATGCTTGGGTCCGCACTGGCCTCCCCAGGCAGCATTCATTACATCAGGATTACCGTTTTCATCATAAGTTCCAATCAATAACACTGCACCGGGAAAAATAATTCCACTGGCACCCAGATCTTTTTTAGCCATTTTTTCCTCCAAAAAAATTATCTTTATATTATTGTAATACCCAGAAATTGTAATTACTTAAATTATTTTCAGATAAAAAGATAAAACCGGCATTTGCCGGCTTTACCAATCAGATTATTAACGAACATTGATCTTTATTATTTGCTTCTGCTCTTGAAATCAGCTGCAATTTCTTCATTCCATGCACTCTTTGCAAGGTTTTCTTCCATATCTTCACAGCAATCAGACTTCATCACAGCGCAGACAGCTTTGGCAACTCCTGCGTAGACCTTTCTGGTCCCAACTTCATCGTGAATATAATTTGTGACTCTGTCCTTCTTGATACCGAAACGTGCTGCCTCAGCAAAGGAATCAATGTTGGCACCGATGAATATGAATTCCCAGCCTTCCTCCTGCTGTTTTTCCACCATCTTCTTGATCTTGTCATAGGAATATTCCGAAGAGGCATTTTCCAAACCGTCAGTAGTAATTACAAAGATCGTTTTTTCAGGTTTGTCTTCTTCTCTGGCATATTTATGGATGCCCTTGATATGCTGAATGGTTGTTCCAACTGCATCGAGAAGTGCGGTGCATCCTCTTACGTAATAATCACTATCTGTCATAACAGGTACATCATTGATATTGATCCTGTCGTGAAGAGTTTCCTGCTTGTTGTCAAAGAGAATAGTCGTTACCAGAGCATTTCCACCGGTCTTCTTCTGCTTTTCGATCATTGAATTGAAACCGCCGATGGTATCTGCTTCCAGTCCACCCATTGATCCGCTTCTGTCCAGAATGTAAACGATCTCAGTTAATCCCTTTTTCTTAATTTCCTTTTTCATGGTAAATACCTCCGCTGTAATCAGTTTCTGCTTCCTGCAGGAAAGCTTTTCTGATTACATGTTATCAGCGGGAAAAAAGTTTGAGGTCAAATCAAAGGGGACTTTTTTTATTCTCTTGAAAGAGGTTTAAGATTTCGGTCAAACAGCGCGATATCGATATCTATGACACTGTAATCCTGATTAACGATAAAGTACTCGACTACTGCATCAGTCTTGGAGATCGGAGACAGAGCATATCCCGCAAGTCTGAGAAAATCTACAGTTTCATCAAGATTCAGCCTCAGGCCGACTGCAAGAGCCAGCATTTTTTCTTTGCCTGGATGAACCTGACCGTTGATCAGTTTGGAAAAATACTGCTTTGAAATATTGGCAGCGGTATAAACATCAGAATTCTTGAGATTCTTTTTATTGATGAGCTGCTGAAGATGCCTGGCAAAATCATCATTCTTTTCTTTCAGTACATTGTCAAGAGAAGGGCTCGCACCCAGCATTTCAATGGAACCGGCACTGATACTCTGCTGCATTTTTCCAAAGGCAGCCGGATATGCATTGAGATCATCACCGGATATTTTTTTCAGTACCTGTTTTTTCTGTTTGCCATTAAAGCCAAATTTTCTCGAGGCTTCCTCATCGCAGGTCTCAAAACAAGCATTATCAGAAGGATAATTTCGACCGGATTCATATTCGGATATGCTGTCATATGCTTCTCCGGAGACTTTACCCTTGAAACCACGGGACACAACCAGAACAATTTCCATTTCATGCTCTTCAAGAAAAGCCTTGAAAGCATCTATTGCAACACTCATGTCCTGCTCTATGGGAAAAACATCTGCAGATATAAGAGGAAAAGCAATCGACTGGCAGTTCTTTTCAAATGCAATTTCCAAAGATTTGTCGTAACACTGTCGGAGAATTGCAGATTCACCATTTTCTCCGCCCTGCCATTGAGGCGCATGAAAACTAACAATGTAATCTGATACCTCATCAGAAGCAGTTATTTTAACTTCACTGCCTGAAACAGACGCATCGGCTGTTTTTACGATCGCATCTGCTTTGAATCTGGTAATATCGTCTCTTACTATCTGAAAAGGCATATATCTGATTCCTTTGTTCTACATTTATACTAAAAATATAGCACTAATCTGAAATGGCAAGAATTAATATTTGCTGATAAAATATTCAATTATGCCCCTGTAGCTCAGGTGGATAGAGCAGCGGTTTCCTAAACCGCGTGTCGGGCGTTCGAGTCGCCCTAGGGGCACCATCCTTTTCCAAATAGTTTTTATAGATTTAAGAATAATATGACAATAAAAAAGATAATATTCGCAACTCTTGGTTTCATCTTTTTTGCTCTGGCGATACTCGGCTCGTGGGTACCTGTACTGCCCACCGTTCCATTCCTTCTTTTATCAGCATTCTTTTTCACCAGGAGCAGTGACCGTCTCAACAACTGGTTTATCAATACGAAGGCCTATCACAAATATCTTGAAAGCTATATGGCACATAAATCCATGACTTTAAGGACAAAGATATTTATATGCACGCTTGCCAGTGTAATGATGATCTTTGCCTTTGTCATGCTGAAGAATATGGACAATGACATCCTGAGAATAAGTTTGAGAGTTTTCCTGGTAGTCGCAATGCTGACAATGTACTGGTATTTCCATACCAGGATCAAAACAGTCTCCCAGGAAGAAATGAAAAAAATGCAGGCAGAATTTCTGGCAGCAGCTGAAGCAAAGAAGCAAGCTGAAGCCCAGACAAATCAGTCTGATGACATTAAAACCGAACCGGTTGATACCGACTAGACAACTTCTTTTGGCAGTGTGACATGTGCCGGTCAGAGGCACAGTTCCTTAACTATTCTTCTGCCAAATTGATCGGCTGAGGTTTCTTCAATACAGGACTTTTCTGTCCGCCTGTAAGTCTGCAGTGCCAGCCACCGCATGGTTTAACAAACCATTCATAAGGGGGTTTATGCTCTCCCATGAATGCTGACATGATCGACATTACTACTCCGCCATGAGTAACGATAACACAGTCCTTTATCTTCTTCTTTTTTGCATCATTGATAATTTCCCTGAATGCAGCATCCGTTCTGGGCATAAAAGTCTCAAGACCTTCTCCGTCAGGGCATGATTCCAGACCATTGTTTTCGGTCCACTTCTGATAATCAGGATCATCCTTCATCTCATCTGAAGTGCGTCCTTCAAACTTGCCGAAATCCATTTCTCTCAGATCATCGATAACTATCTGTTCAGCATCCGGGAACCAGATTGCAGCAGTCTGTTTTGCACGTTTGAGCGGGCTGACATATACAACTTCAGGATGAAGATTGAGCATCTTTGATTTGATCTCTGCTATACCCTCCTCACACAGATCGGTGTCTGTTCTTCCTGCATATCTCCGTTCAATAGTAAGCTGTGTTTTTCCGTGTCTGAGAAGATAAATTTCCATATCCTATCCTTTGATTGTCATTGGTATTCCGCATACCACACGTACGACTTTATCAGCCTTTTCGGCTAGCATTATACTTAATTTACCGGTATCTTCAATATATCTGCGGTCTTTTTCGTTTACGGGCATCACTCCGGATCCGACCTCATGACAGGTAACTACTTCCTTGTCCTTCACGATACTGAATACATCTTCGGGTGAAAGCCCTTCATTCAGCAATGCCAGATCGGCATCATAAATCACCTTTTTATCAGAATGAATATCCTTTGACATATCGTCGACGGTATATCCGATCGACTTAAGATATTTTCTTTTCCCGGAGGCTATTCCGCCAACTACAAAAAGCATGTCATTATCCTTATTGTCACATCAATTGCGACAAGCGTATTTAATTCTACCATCTGAGTCAGAAATCCGTTGCTGTCTCCGTTCATACCGCCGAAGTGTCTTTTAGCCATCAGATAAGTTAAAAATCCTGTAAGAGCGGCAGCAATAACAAATACAGTCAGCAATATCCATCCGCTTTTCCAGTTGACTGCAACAGTAATGATGGAAAAGAGGATCACAAAAATGACGGAATACTTTGAACTTGCACTGCGGGCATTCTCAAAAAAACCCTCTTTGGCCATAGCAGGTGCATAAAGAGCTGTAACGCTTCCGACATTGCGGCTGACAACAAAAAGACTGGCATATAGCAAAAAATTCGAAGAAACTGTGAAATAATCGTAAGTAAAAGCGATCATCAGTGCGACATAGAAAATCAGACGTATAACAGCAAAGGAGCCCACTCTGGAATCCTTCATTATCTCGATCTTTCTTTCACGCGGCTGACAGCTGGCTATGGCATCTGTGACATCGGCCATGCCGTCATAGTGCAGTCCTCCTACTATAAGCACCGGAATAAGAACCAGGACAGTTGCAAGAACTATCTGTGAAAAGCCAAGAATATCTGCAAGCCATTTCCATCCAAACATGACTAAGGCTATGACCCATCCGACAAGAGGAAGAAACGCCACGGCAAAACTCATGTCCTCACTGGTCATATTGACAAAGGGAGCAGGAATACGTGAGTAAGTGGAAAAAACCGCAAAAAATGATCTGATGATTTTCTTCAATATCTTAACCTTTGATCGTCCTGGGAATACCGCATGTCATATAGATTATCTTATCAAATCGCTGAGAGAGGGAATGCTCCAGTCTTCCCAGTTCCTTAATATACTCTTTTGTTCCCTCACTGTAATCCGAATCGAAGCTCTTCCCTACTTCATTTGCAACGATAATGATATTGTCTGCCTTTTCACTTAGAGCAAGAATATCATTTTCAACCTTATCCATGACATTTCTGTAATTCCCGTTATTATCAAACATCTCATTGGCATAAAGAGTTGCAAGGCATTCAAGAAGAACTGTTCCGGAAGATATATCTATATTTTCGATATCCGTATCTTTTTCGATCAGGATAATATCCTTGCCTTCACGGCGTTTACGATGATCGGAGACCTTGCGCTCACTTTCGGAATTATCATTACGCATGGTCGCAATATAGTAATGCGGGCCGGACATGGACAGCAGAAGTTTCTCCGCATATGAACTTTTGCCGGAAGCCGCTCCTCCGGTAACAAGTATCCTCATCTAAAATCCAAGATCCTTATATGTGATCGTATTTTTATATACAGCAAGACTGGTATCCAGCAAAGGAAGAAGACAGACAGCACCGGTTCCCTCTCCCAGTCGCATTCCCGCATCAATTACAGGTCTGAGTCCCATTTCCCTGAGCGCCAGTCCGCAGGAAGGCTCCGGGGAAAGGTGGCTGGGCAGCATATAATAGACAGCTTTCGGGCATAATCTGTATGCAAGAAGTGCCGACACTGCACTGATGACCCCGTCAATAATCACCGGCATCTGATGAATTGCTCCTCCCAGATACAATCCGACCATATGGGCAATATCGTATCCGCCGACCTTGCTTAATACATCAATGGGATCGGCAGGGTCAGGAGCATTTATCATGATCGCTTTCTTTATGGCATTTATCTTGTTCTGATAACCTTCGTCTGAAAGACCGACTCCTCTGCCGGTAGTCTGTTCAACATCAAGACCCAGCAGAACAGATGCCACGGCACTGGATGTGGACGTATTGCCTATGCCCATTTCCCCTGTAGCAACGATATCGTATTCCTCTTCCTTCAGATCCCCAATGAGATCAATACCATTCTGAATCATTTTCTCCGCCTGATCACGGGTCATTGCAGGGCCAAGGGTCATATCATTGGTCCCGCTGGCAATATGACAGTCAAAAATATCAGGAGACACGATGTGCCTGAATAATCCGCAGTCATAAGTAAAAACATCACAGTTGTTGGTTTTGGCCATAGCTCCTACTGACGACTTGTACTGTGAAATATAATCTGTCATCAATGCAGATACTTCACTGGGCGTCATGGCAACACCCTGTCTGGTAATACCATTATCAGAGCATGACACAACAACACACCTGTTGCTCAGATCAGGAACAATCTGATTCTGCATTCCGGAGATCTTGATAAGCATCTTTTCAAGTTCACCGAGTGAGCCTACCGGTTTTGCGATGTTATCCCATTTCTCTGATGCTTTTTGCATTATTTCCTTATCCAGAGGATTAATGCTGTCATTGATTCTTTTGTAATTCATCTTATTTCCATTCGGAGAACAGTTCGTTCATCCAGCCATAAACATCCATTGAAAACGCATTAATAAGATTATCACGGTTAAGTACTTCGCCGACTTTTCCCGATCCGACGACCTGACCCTTATTAAGCAGCAAGGCCTCTGTTCCATAATGCTTCGCAAGGCTCAGATTGTGAACGACTGAAATAATGGCACGGTCTTTTTCCCTGAGCCATTTTTCAAGCAACTCAAAAATTTCTTTCTGGTATAACAGATCAAGGTTATTGGTGGGTTCATCAAGAATAAGTATCTCCGGATCCTGTACAAGTGCCTGAGCAAGGAAGGTACGCTGAAGTTCACCGCCGGAAATGCGCATGACAGACCTGTCCTGTATAGGAGCAAGTCCCGTAATATCCAGAATATGATCTATGATCTCATTGTCAGTGCTGGTCACATCCTTGAAAAGACCTTTATGATAGGCATATCTGCCAAGTTCCACTACTTCTCTGATAGTGAAATGATAATTAACATAGTGTGACTGAGCCATTACACTGACCTGTCTGGCATAATCCTGATTCCGGTATTCCATAATATCTCTGTCATGCAGACAGACTTTCCCGGTATAACTGACGCCTTTGGACAGAGCTGTTACGAGAGTGGATTTTCCTGCACCGTTGGGTCCAACAAGCATCAGCCATTGTCCGCTGACGACTTCAAAACTGACGTCGTTCAAAATTTGCAGGGCGTCATATTTTACGGAAAGGTTTTCAACTCTGAGCATACTATTTTCCTTTCCTTGTTCTGTAGAAGATAATGACAAATACGATGGCACCTACAAACGAGGTTACGACACCGATCGGGAGTTCGGCAGGATTTAGTATGATCCTTGCAATCAGATCGGCCAGCATCAGAAATGTTGCACCGCATATGATGGAAGCCGGAAGCAGTTTCTTGTAATTCGGACCGACTATCATCCTGACTATATGAGGCGTGACCAGACCGACAAAGGCAATCGAACCTCCGATGGACACACATACACCGATAAGTACGGATACCAGGATCAGAACGATAAGACGTACCTTTTTTACATCAACTCCGATGTGTCTGGCATTTTCCTCACCGATGGCAAAAGCATTAAGCTCCTCGGAAAGAGAAAGAAGGACCGCTCCGCAGATAAGCAGTACGACTGAAAGTATAACGACATTAGTATATGTACTGCCCTGGAGGGATCCCATAGTCCAGAATGTGATTTGTTTGACCTTATCGGATGCCATTACAGTGATCAGGGAAATGATGCTGGTGGCAAACATTGAATATATGACACCTATAAGGATGATCGTATTCGTGGATAATGATCCGTCTATCTTATTTGCAAGAGAGATGATGAACAGGATCGAGAGGAATGCAAAAAGCATAGCCATTACCATAGTTCCGGAAAGCGGAAAATTCGGAAGAGTTATTCCAAACGCGATGGATATGACAGCCCCAAGAGAAGCTCCTGTAGAAACGCCGAGGGTTGAGCCATCGGCAAGAGGATTCCTTAACAGCCCCTGCATGGATCCGCCGCATATCGAAAGAGATGCACCGACCAGAGCGACACAGATGACCCTGGGGAGTCTGACTGAAACAATAATAGATGAAGTATTCACCAGCTCTTCGGGCAGCGGAATATTCCAGATAGCACTCCAGATCACCTTTACAGTATCGAAAAAGGATACTCTTACGCTTCCGATCGCCACACAGAGCACAAAAACGATAAGCATGATGACACCAAACACGGCATAGTCGAGAAACCTAAATTTATTTTTTTTTGCCAGTGCATTGATGTCCATCATGCTTACCCTGTTTATCTGAAGTTAATTATATTGATTAACTATTTATTAACAAAATCATATAATGCAAGGGCACCGTCTGCCAGTCTGGGACCTGGTCGGCTCAGCTCATTATTGGGAAGATTCAGGATTGCATTATTCTTTACAGCAGTGATGTTGGACCAGCCTGCTCGTGAGATGATCTCTTCTTCAGGAGTAGGACCTTCACCATAATACATAGTGATAGTTACGATATAGTCAGGATTTCTTTCGATAACCTGTTCTTCACTTACAGCAGCCCAACCGTCGATATCACCGAAGATGTTCTTAAGTCCGCACAAATTAGCAATTTCATCCATGAAAGTGCCTTTGCCTGCAGACCAAAGGCCCCACTGAAGAGGAGAAACTTCAAAGTAAATTGATTTGCCGGTATCCTTGGCTGAGACCTTATCGAATGTTGCTTTCATGCTCTTGATAAGATTTGCAGCATTGTCTTCCTTGCCCATAAGTTTACCGATCATTTCAATTGCCTGATATGTTCCGGCAATATCCTGGGCATCACTTACTACAACATGGACTCCTGCAGCCTCAAGCTGTTTGACCTGGTCTTCTGTCTGGGCCATAGTACCCATGAGAAGTACCTGAGGCTTAAGTGCGAGAATCTGCTCGATGTTTGTTTCATATCCTGACTGGACAGAAGCAACGCTCATTACATCAACAGGATAATCACAATACTCGCCTCTTCCGACGAGAGTATCACCTGCACCGATTGCATAAAGGATTTCGCAGTCAGCTGCGGTGAGGGCAACGACACGAGTAGCAGGCTGATCAAGGGTAATTGTTCTGCCGGTCATGTCTGTGACTGTAACACTGGGATCAACGGTTACAGTCTTGGTTTCTGTTACAGTCTGTGTGTTTGTAACAGTACTTGTAACAGTTGTTGCAGCGGTACATGATGTTATTCCAAGCATCAAAACTGCCATTGCAACTAAAAACAGTTTTTTAAGGTTTTTCATCAAACCCTCCTTCATAAAATCAAACAAACAGATACGAGAGAGCTAGACTCTACTCTTGAAAGAGGGCATTTTGACGTTGACATCCACGTTGCTGCACCCCGTCCCAGGAGCTATCATGTGTAATCAGGTCTCCCGGCTCAGCTTCATCCTACTCGAGTGCCTTCCCGTATAAAAATATACAGTGACTTCCTTACTCTTTCGTCCACTCCACGGTTACTGGGGTAGCTCAGATTGATTCCCTCAGTACTGTCACCAGTACCGGCATATCGCTATGCAAAAACACACGCTGTTCGCTTGTATTGGTTATTTTACTACATTGACGGTTTTCTTGAAACAAACCAGACTTCTGCGGCTCCGGTACCTCCGTGGAGACTGTCAGCGTCATTGTATGACTCTACGATAGGACAATCATCGAGATAAAATCTGACTGCATCCTTAACTGCACCGGTACCTTTACCGTGAATAACAAGCACCTTCAGATAATGCTTGCGGTATCTATCAAAGAGAAATGTTTCAAGCTCCATCAAGGCATCATCAACAATGAAACCATGAAGATCCAAAACATCAAGACGTGATCTTTCTGAACGCATACAGCTATTGTATTTCAAGAACGAAAAAACCGAAAGAGTATATTAGGGTTCAAAAATAGGTTCGTCATCTTCAGTAAGAATAGACGTTAAAGATGCCCTGAAGAAGGAGTGGTCACACTGAACTTCATCGCATGCCCCGCATGGATCATTATGAATATTCTGTGCAGGGATGCGCAGATGTACATCACGATTGATCTGATCCTTATGACACCAGACTGCCTTACCCATCAGGATAGGAAGAAAGAACTCGCACCTGTCACTGATGAATGCCAGTCCGCCCGCTTTCCTTATGATCTTTCCCGTAATTACCATAGAGCTCTCATCTGACTCCCTGTTATTCATAACGAACCTATTATAATAAATAGTTTTATGCGTTACAAATAAAATAATTTTATTGATTAAATCAAAGAGTTCTATAGTTAACAAAAAAAATATTCATAGAACAGGTTCAGAAAAGAGGTTTTTACATCTTTAATGTCAGGAATCCTGCCGGTTTCGGCAAAAATTGACGTTGCACTGAGATCTTTCACTCCGCACAGGTTTATCGACTTAAATAATTCAATATCCGGGGAAACATTGACAGATATGCCCTGGGTTACAACATCGCGGCTTATGTGCAAACCTATGGCTGAAATCTGCTTTCCGCCGACATAAACTCCGGGATGGGAAGATCTTTCGGCATCCAGAACCCCGTTTTTCCGACAGACTTCTATAACGATTTCCTCAAGAACATTTATAAATTTACGTAATGAAATATGAAATTCCATCAAATCGAAAATCGGATATATGACAAGTTGTCCCGGAAGATGAAGAGTGACATCTCCTCCCCTGTCGATGTCAACAACATCGATCTTTTTTCTTTTCAGTTTTTCTTCAGACCAAAGGATATTGGATCTGTCAGCAAAATGTCCGATGGTAATAACAGCCGGATGTTCCGCAAAAACAAGGGTGTCGGTGATCTTCTGACAGGATCTGTATGATGCAAGCATCTTCTGAAGATCGTTTGATACCGAAAAATCTATCGTTCCAAAATCAAGGGCATTCAAGCGGCCGGACGAGGATTTCATTGCTTTTCCGATTTACGAGCCTATTTGAACTTTATGGATTTTATCAAGATATTTATCATCGGCTTCAAGTACTGCCATGGCAGTAACCTCAGGAGCATCTCCGCCGATGCGGGCAGACAACCATTTGATGGTATTGTTCATAAGAAGTCTATTGGAAACTATCTCTACGACACATTCTGTTTTTTTCTGGATGTTACCATCGACAATAAAATGAGTCTCTACCTGGGGATAAATGCTGACACTGTATGCCAGTCTGTCATTCAGCAGATCAACACTCATGCTTCGCGCTGCGCCTTCGTCTTCAACAGTGCATTTTATGACAACGATCTGTTTCGACATTGATGAAACCATACTGCCCCCTTGTTATTTAAGCCCTTTTTTATAAGAATCATTGAATACCTTCCAGAATAAATCTTCCCTGGGACGAAGCAGCGGAATTTCAATTCCGAATCTGACTTTCAAATATCCTGATCCTTCTTTTATAAACTTGCCGACACGTTTGGCGCTGATATCCTTGGCACTAAGGGCGCTTATGATATTTTCAACCGCATCAGATGAACATGCGATGATAAGTGAACCGCTGCTGAAAGAGAAATCCGGGTCTAAACCGAAAAGCTTACAAATGTCTGATACACCGTATTCCATATCGTATGAATCATCAAGAGCGACTCCAAGCCCGGCATTCTCAGCGAGCTCGATAATGCTCCCGCTGACCCCAAGGTCTGCGGCATTCAGCATGGCATGGATGCCGTCGATGTTTTTTACTGTTTCAACATCTTCAACAGCACTGGCATCATTGAACACATCGATTGCCTTGTGGACAAATTCCTGTCCGTATTTTTCAGCAATTGTGACAGGGAACATTGCTGTAAGAAGTGCTGTTGCGGAAACGGCAGGGCCTTTTGTTACGATAATACTGTCTTCTTCCTTGACAAAAGCCGGTGAAAAATACCTGTCACCTTCACAGATAACAGTCGCCGACCCTACCCACGGGAAAGCGCAGGTTTCATTGCGCTCTATCCTGCTTGATATGATCGCAACTTTGTACTCAGCACATATTGCACTGATCGTCTTCCAGATAGACTCAATCAATGTATCAGTACATGTCCTGGGAAGATTAAGAGTAATGGTGAGATACTTCATCTCCAGCCCGGTCGAAGCGGCTGCAGAGAAAAGATAATGCATTGCAAACCATGATGCATTCTCAAGCCCGAGATCAGGCAAAAAGAATAACGGCTTGGTCACAGTGGAGACCTTTTTACCGCCTATTTCGACAAAACCGGTGGATCTTCCGCTGATATGGCCGGGAACAGCATCAAATGCATAACCGCAGTTAGGCGAAACAACTGTTTTAAGAAATCTGCTGGATACTTTTCCCTGGGGAGACATCATATTAGGCATTTTGAACCCCGGAACAGATTATTCATTATCTCCGAAGGATAATCTGAAAATATCAGGTACAGATGCTTTGCTTGTATTCAACCATACCTGCAAACATTCAACCGAACAAAAAGTAAGACAATCAAACCTTTCGTTATCATGTATCTGTGACAAAACGATCCATCCGTTCATCGCATGGCAAACATCTTCAGTTTGTCTGATGACTGCGGTTTTTTCACAGACCTGACAATGTCTGATAATCTCTCTCATATAAATGATATTATCTCTCATAATAGCCAGTGTCAAACGACAAAGCTATTCAGCGGCAGGAAGGTCGGAATCAGCTGAATCCAAAGTCTCTTTGTCTTCAGCGGCAGGGACAGCGTTTTTCTTGCCCTTGTATACGGTTCTGGAAAGAAGAATACCAATTTCAAGAAGCAGGATGAGAGGAACTGCAATAATAGTCTGATTCACGGGATCGAAAGTAGGCGTGATTATGGCAGAAAGGACAAATGCCATAACGATCCATATCTTTCTCCTCTTTGCCAGCCAGTCAGGAGACACTATACCGAACTTGGCCAGCACCATAACAATGATAGGAGTTTCAAACACGATACCTACCACCAGAAGCATTCTGGAGACAAGATCGATATAGTCTGAAATTCGTCCGTGTACTTCTGCGACTTCAGTATTGAAGTTATAAAGGAAGTTCAAAGCCGGGGGCAATGCAATAAAGTATGCGAAGGCAACACCGGCAAAGAACATAAGTACGATGAACGGGAGCGCAGTAAACAGTAATCTCTTCTCTTTGCTGGTCAGGCCCGGCGTGACAAAGGCAAGAATGTGATAGACCAGATAAGGCATGGCAACTATAAGAGAAGAAGTAAGACATACTTTGAAGAACACAGACAAATTCTCCATAGCTGTAATAGCCTGGAGTTCGATAGCTTTGACAAGTTCCGGATCTGTTCCAAATGATGCAGCCTTCTTTAAAGGATACTTGAGCAGATCAATAACTTCGTTTCCAAAGTAGAAGCTGGCAATCATAAGGATCACAACCACGATCACGCATTTGATCAGTCGGTTTCTCAGTTCCTTAAGATGACCGGAAATAGGAGCAGCAGACTTCTGAAGTTTGGCTTCTTCAGCTTCCTTTTTCGCCTGTTCTACATCTTCATCTAATAATTCAACCTGTCCTGCCATATCATTCCACTTTTTTAAATGTCATTTAAATCGTCCTGTGCGTCTCTCACACGAACGAATTCCTGTTGAGCAATGGGGTCGACCGACTGATCGCGTGTAACCGGTTCGTCAGCCGGAGTCCAGATATTGGGGTTTTTGGTATCCTGAGGTGTATCGTCAATATCGATATCTTTCAGTGATTCATTGACACTGTCTTCAGCATCTTTAAGTGAATCATTGACGGTCTTTTCCAGACTCTCATCAGAAACAGAAACATCATCGACATCATTCAATGATGCACGCAAGTCATCGGCATCCTTCTGCAATGATGCTCTGATCTCATCGATTCCGCTTGTGAGAGATTCCCCGTTCTCATCTTCATCAAGAGCCACTGCTTTACGCAGATCCGATGTGACTCCGTTTGTCAGCTGCCTGAACTTACGATAATACTTCCCGAATGTCCTGACATATTCAGGCAGTTTTTCCGGGCCAAGTACTATTAAAGCTACGATGAGAATGAGTATGATCTCCGGCCAACCCATCCCAAGAAAATCCATATTCTAGGTCCTTACTCCTATGGCATGATAATCTGCTTGCAAATGAAGCAGAAAATTAGCCAAGATTCTCTTTTTCAGGGGTTTCAGGCTTTGTATCCTGTACCGGTGACTGGTTTTCAGCGGGAGCTGCTGGCTTTTCTTCAGCCTTGATTTCAGCTTTTTCTTCTGCTTTTTCCTGTTCTTCAAGTTCCTTGGTATCTTTAGCTGCTTTGTTTCGCAGTTTGTTTACACCCTTGCCGAGTGCATCAAAGATCTGAGGAAGCTTACCGGCACCAAAGATAACAAAGATGATCAGTAATATAATTAAAAGCTCAGGTACTCCGAGTCTAAATGGCATATCTATTAATCCTCCGTTAGGATATTTTAAAAGTAATTATAGTTATTTTTCGTCAGAAATAGGACCCTGCTGTGAATCTGCAGGCTTGTCATTATCAGTCGCAGGACTGGGCTGAACTTCAACAGTTGGTTCAGCTTCTTTGACAGGTTCGTTCTTAACTACTTCTGCAGTGGTATCAACTGGTTTTGCGTCGTTCTTTTCTTCTTCAAGCTTATCTTTATCGGCATCTTTCTGTCCGTCTTTGAAAGCCTTGATGCTTTTTCCAAGTGCTGAAGCGACCTGGGGAAGCTTGCCGATACCGAAAATTAAGGCAATAACAGCGACAATAAGAATGATTTCTGGGGTTCCAAGATGCATATTAGCCTCCGTGTATAGAAACCGAACAATTTCGGTTGCAGATAAACATATTAATTTTTGCGCTTAGCGTAAACAACTGGGCCGGTAGGTTGCACAAATGCAGATACCAAGAAGTATTCTAAGTTAGTTTAGAGTCATTGTCAAAACTGTTAAGCAAAACTGACCGAAAATATACTGTTATGGAATATATTCAACGCTTGACGACTCTGATTCCCAGACCTCAACAGAGACAAGCTTTATATCTGTGCCATCGAACAGCGGCTTCATTTTATTATAAATGTAGATAGCCAGATTCTCCGATGAAGGATTGATATCCCTGAAGTAATCAAGTTCATTCAGATTATGATGATCAAGTTCATCAAGGATCTTGTTGAATTCTGCCTTAAGATCTGTGAAATCATAAACGATACCAATTTCGTTCTGTTTTTCACTCTGTATCTTCACTGCTGCCCTGAACGTGTGTCCATGCAGAGCTTCACATTTACCCTTATAACCACGAAGAGCATGTGCAGAAGAAAAATGCCCTCTTACTGTTAAATTAAACATTTCCGGCCTCCATTTTTTTACTCCGCTTTTATCAATTTTATCCGTTATGTCATGTATTGTCATGTGCCTGACAGGATGAACCACATCAGGGGCTATTTCACACAGAGGAACCATTACAAATGCCCTGTCTGTCATTCTGGCATGAGGAATGGTCAGTTTATCTGAGTTTATTATCTCATTGCCATACAGAATGATATCCACATCAATATTGCGCGGTCCGAACCTGACAGTCTTCCTGCGTCCCAGTTCTCTTTCGATCCCCTGTGTCCGTTCAAGCAGCTCCTGGGGCTTCAGATCAGTGGATATCTCGCAAACCACATTAAGAAAGTCTGGCTGATCAAGATAACCGACAGGTGCAGTTTCATAAACAGAAGAAACATTTCTTATATCAGCAAAGTCCGAAATCAGCCTGAGAGCATCATCAAGATTGCCTTTGCGATCTCCGAGATTGCTTCCAAGACAAAGAAATACCCTAGTCTTCATAAGCATCCCTATACACAGCATCAGCCATGATGCATGTCCTGACCGCACTCTTTACATCATGAACTCTTATAATGTCGGCACCCTGGCTGATCCCTATGGTATGCATTACCTGGTTTCCTTCATTGCGTTCGCTGACATCGCAACCCAGCATTTCCCCTATAAAGCTCTTGTTACTAATGCCAAGCAATACAGGAAAACCAAGTGCCTTTATCTCTGAAAGTCTTTTCACAAGCTCAATATTCTGTTCAACGGATTTGCCGAAACCGCATCCGGGATCACATATGATACGTTCCTTATCTATTCCGGCAGAAATACAGATATCTATCATCTTTGACAGATCATCTTTGACTTCGTGAACTATATCCCTCTTAATAACCTTTTTGCGCTGATTGCTGGTGATGATAAAACCTGCAGAATAATCAGAGGCAAGAGCCGCCATATCCTTGCAGTTGGAAAGGCCTGAAACATCATTGATGATATTTACGCCCAGCTTTAAAGCTTCTTCGGCAACAGCAGGTTTCATGGTATCGATACTTATTGGAACATCAAAGGCAAGTTTGAGTTCCCTGATAACCGGGATAACTCTTTTTAATTCATCCTCTTCCGATACAGCGCCGCTGGTCGGAGCAGTGGATTCTCCGCCGACATCGATGATATCAGCCTTATCCCTGATCATACCATTGACCCTTGACATGATTTCAGATATATCTGTCAACCCGTCACCGGAAAATGAGTTCGGAGTGGCATTGACAATACCCATGACATAGGTCATGACACCCCAGTTAAAAAGAAATCCGCCAATGTTTACCATATGCTGTCCATTTTCTGATTTTTTGTCCAATACCGTGTTTTATCATGGTAAATGTGTCGAAATTATTATAGCAAATTGAATTACATAATAAATTATTGTAGAATTAGTGCGAGGTTAGTATGACCATTGATAAGAACACAAATCAGTTAGAAGACAAAGGCAAGGCTCTGGAACTTGCTCAGGAACGAATACTTAAACGTTTTGGTAAAGGCGCGATCATGAGGTTCAGCGATACCGTTGATCCTTCGGAAGTTGCAGCAATATCAACAGGTTCCGTAGCTTTGGACTTGGCTTTAGGCGTAGGGGGCATTCCCCGAGGTCGTATTACAGAGATTTTCGGTCCTGAAAGTTCAGGTAAAACCACTCTTGGCCAGCATATAATTGCACAGGCGCAGAAGATGGGTGGACAGGCTGCTTACATCGATGTTGAGCATGCCCTTGATCCGACATACGCAAAGATCTGCGGTATCGATATAGACTCATTGCTTGTTGCACAACCCGATGCCGGCGAAGAGGCACTGGAGATAACAGAAACTCTTGTAAGAAGCAATGCTGTGGACGTAGTGATCGTAGACAGTGTTGCAGCCTTGGTTCCCCGAGCTGAAATAGAAGGAGATATGGGTGACAACCATGTCGGCCTGCAGGCCAGACTTATGTCACAGGCATTGCGAAAGCTTTCTCCTGCAATCAGCCAGTCCAAGACAGCCGTAGTGTTCATTAACCAGCTCCGAGAAAAAGTCGGTATATTATTCGGTAATCCTGAAATCACTCCCGGTGGAAGAGCACTGAAGTTCTATGCATCAGTAAGGATCGATGTCCGCAAGGGAGAAGTCATCAAGCAGGGTGACAAAACTTTAGGTATCAGAGTAAAAGCAAAAGTCGTCAAGAACAAAGTCGCACCTCCGTTCAGGGCTGCCACCTTTGACATCATGTTTAACGAAGGCATCAGCCGTGAAGGCGATTTGATCGAACTCGGCGTAGAAATGAACATTATCCGAAAAGCTGGGGCGTTCTTCTCCTATGGTGATACACGATTAGGACAGGGAAAAGAAGCTGCCAAGAATTTCCTCAAAGAAAACAAGGATATCGCCGAGGAAATCGAAAAGAAAATTAGAGATACCGCTGCAAAAAGCAACGTCATATCGTTTAACGACGGTTTAAACGAGGACGATGACATATCTGAAGCATAACTTCTAAATTTCTTATTAGCGTGACTTTACCTGTTCTTAAATGAAAGGAACAAGGTGAGTACGGTTACGCGTATCAGCATAATAGAAAAACCGCAGGCCAAGATAAACGTTTATCTTGACGGTGCACTCACTTATGCCCTTCCCTTAGACATGGAAAAAGAGCTTTCCGTCGGTCAGATCCTGACAGAAGAGGATCAGATACGACTGGAAAGAATGAGTCAGTATTTCAAATGCCTTGCCTCAGGCAAACGTCTGGTCACAAACAGACCCCACAGCAGGAAGGAACTGAAAACCAAACTTCTGCAGAGACATTATCCTTCAGAAGCAGTGGATAAAGTCCTGGACAAACTGACAGAATGGGGTCTGGTCAATGATGAGGAATTTGCTGCTTACTGGATCGACAACCGCAATTCATGCAATCCCAAGAGCAAGCTGTTGACAGCAGCAGAACTGCGTGACAAGGGTGTGTCCAGTGCTATCATCAGTGCCCAGGTCAAGAATATTGACGACAGCAAAAATGCATACGAAATAGCATCCCGCAGAGCTGAGAGACTTGCAGGTCTGGACAAGAATACTTTCATGCGAAGACTTGGAAGTTTTCTCGAAAGGCGTGGATTCAGCTATGAGACCATTCGTCCGACAGTGGAAAAGCTGTGGGTCGAATATAAGACAAATTGAATTTAAGAAAAAATGAAAAACCAAATTAAGGAAAGGAGATAACCATGGAGCAGCCTATATTGATTTTAGCTGCATTTGTTATCGGTGCTGTATTCGGCGCTATGGCTGTCGCTTTGACAAGAGGTTTCTTTGCAAACAGACAGATCAAAGCCGCACAGAAACGTGCAGAACGAATTGAAGCCGAAGCCAAAGTAGAAGCTAAGAACATAATTAATGAAGCCAACCTCGACGGTGATAAGATCAGAGCCCGCGCTGAGAGCGAAATCCGTGAACGAAGGACTGAACTTCAGAGACAGGAAAACAGACTCAATCAGAAGGAAGCCAACTTAGACAACAAGGTCGAGGAACTCGAACAGAAAGAACACAACCTCAACACCAAGGCCAGACAGCTGGAAGACACAGAAGAAGATCTGGAAGAACAGAGAAGCAACATCAACAAGAGACTGGAAGAGGTCTCCGGTATGACCATCGATGAAGCCAAGGCTGAACTACTTACCAATGTCGATGCTGAACTTGGCGCTGAAAAGACCAGAAGAATCAGAGATTTCAATGTAACCCTTACTGAGGAAGCCGAGCAGAGAGCAAGGGATATCCTCGCCCAGGTCATTCAGAGAAATGCATCAGAAGTCGTTACAGAAACCACTTCATCAGTGGTACCTTTGCCATCTGATGATATGAAGGGCAGACTCATCGGCCGAGAAGGCAGAAACATCCGTGCCCTTGAACAGGCAACAGGCGTCGATCTTATCATCGACGATACTCCTGAGGCTGTCACTGTATCATCATTTGATCCAATCCGACGAGAAGTTGCCAAGCAGGCCCTTAACAAACTGATTCTCGACGGCAGGATACACCCGTCAAGAATTGAAGAAATCGTTGAAAAAGCAAAAGAAGAAGTCGAAGCCACCATTTACTCTGCCGGTGAACAGGCAGCCTATCAGGTCGGTGTTCATGGACTTCATCCCGAACTTATCAAACTCCTCGGTAAACTTAAATACAGAACAAGCTATGGTCAGAACGTTCTGGCTCACTCAATGGAAGTTGCAACTGTTGCAGGTATGATCGCATCTGAACTGCACGCCAATGTAGCCATTGCAAAGAAAGCTGGTCTTCTCCACGATATCGGCAAAGCCGTTGACAGAGAAGTTGAAGGCACTCATGCTGCAATCGGTGCAGACCTGGTCAAACAGTGGGATAAATCCAAGGATGTCGTAAGAGGTGTTGCTGAACATCATCTTGATGTTGCCGATATCTCATTCTGGGGTTTCATCGTCTCAGCCGCAGATGCCATTTCAAGCGCACGACCCGGTGCACGACGTGAATCCATGGAGAACTACCTCGCCCGAATCAAGAGCCTTGAAGAAATTGCAAACAGCTTCATTGGTGTTGATAAATCTTATGCGATCCAGGCCGGACGAGAAGTCAGAATTCTCGTCAATGCAGAACAGATTGACGATCTGGACAGCATGAGACTTGCCCGGGATATCGTAAAGAAGATTGAAGAAACACTGGAATACCCGGGTCAGATCAAAGTGACCGTTGTCAGAGAAACAAGAGCAACTGATTACGCGAAATAGGATACCGCTATGAGAGTACTGTGTATTGGCGATGTGATCGGAAACCCCGGACGAATGGCGCTGAATAAATTATTGCCTATCGTAAAGATGCAATATAAGGTGGACTTCGTTATTGCCAATGGCGAAAACAGCGCAGGAGGCAAAGGGGCAACACCAGATACTGTCAGAGAAATGATGGCTGCCGGCTGTGATGTGATCACAAGCGGCAACCATATATGGGCAATGAAGGAGATCGTCCCCAGTCTCGAAGGTGATCAGCCGATACTGCGTCCTCTCAACTATCCTCCCGGACTTCCCGGTCAGGGACACATAATCATGGGCGATATCTGTGTTGTGAATATCATCGGAAGGACCTTCGTCGGAAACTTTGATTGTCCTTTCAGAGCAATGGATGATATCCTCAAGCGCATCCCTGACAACATAAAAATTATCGTTGTTGACTTCCATGCAGAAGCGACCAGTGAGAAAGTGGCCATGGGTTACTATCTCGATGGACGAGTGAGTGCATTATTCGGCACCCATACACATGTTCCCACCGCAGATGAAAAGATACTCCCAAAGAAGACAGGCTATATCACCGATGTTGGTATGGTCGGACCCACACACTCTGTCATAGGCTGTGATGTTGATGAAGTTATTGAAAGAACAATCTCACAGGTAATGCATCGTTTATCAGTATCAAAAGACAAAAGCGTTACTTTTAATGCTGTTCTCTTCGATATAGACGACATAACGGGGAAAACAATATCTGTTGAACGTATTAACAAAGAGGTTTCTTTATGAAGATAGATTTACATGTTCATACCAATGCTTCAGACGGAAAATATCCCGTTGAAGAAATCATTAAGATGGCATATGACAATGGTGTAAGAGTTCTGGCCATTACCGATCATGATACCGTGGCAGCTATCCCAAGAGCTGTTGAATGTGCAAAGAATTATCCGGATCTGACTCTTATCCCGGGTATAGAAATGTCCAGCACATATCCTGGCTGTGAAGTCCATATCCTCGGTTATTTCGTAGACTGGAAAGATCCACATTTCCTTGAACAGCTTCAGGAAATGCGTGAATCAAGAGTCAACAGGGCAGCCGCAATGGTTGAAAAATGCCGTGAACTGGGTATGGACATAACCATGGACAGAGTCAGGGAAATAGCCGGTGACGCAAATATCGGAAGACCGCATATTGCACACGCCATCCTCGAAAAAGGCTATGCCGCCACCTGGGATGAAGTATTCGACAAGTACCTTGGACACGGTGGACAGGCATACGTGGAAAGAGTAAAGCTATCTCCCTATGATGCTGTATGTCTTCTTCATGAAGCAAAAGGTATCGTTTCCTTTGCCCATCCTTTCCTTACATCTGATTACAAAGCCATCCTTCCGCAGCTTCTTAAAGCAAATATCGAAGGAATGGAAACATACTATAAGACTTTCAATGATGAACAGCGTAAAGAGCTAAAAAAATGCTGTCAGGAAAACAATCTTATCCCCACCGGCGGCACTGATTTCCATGGCATTGAAGACGATGAAATATTTATAGGGGAAAGTGGAATTCCCAATGAAACCGTTCTCGCACTGCTTGATGTTGCCCATAAGCGAGGACGACTTTAATGGCTGACAGCGTAGTACTGTTTCTGACCAGTTCAACTATCGGTCTTTTTATAGCATCATATCTGATAGGATCCATACCAATGGGATGGCTGCTTGTCAGAATATTCTATAAAAAGGATCTTCACAAATACGGCAGCGGCAATGTGGGTGCCAGCAATGTAATGACAACAACTCATAATTACCTGCTTACCGCTATATGCGTGATCTTCGACTTCTCAAAAGGCGCTCTGTGCATGCTGATCGCAAGGGAGATCGGACTCCCGATTTACGTCCAGATGATCGCAGGTCTCGGAGCCATCATTGGACACGATTATTCCATATTCCTTAAATTCTCCGGAGGAAGAGGCATTCTGACCACGCTCGGAGTCTATTTCTTCATATCTCCATGGCTTGCATTACTTGCGCTGCTGGTGGCAGCATTATTTGTTCCATGGCATCATCTTGCTCTGGGATGTGTTGCAGCCGCATTTAGCGTACTGGCAGCCGTCAGCATATTCCCTGAAACATTCGGACTTGTAGGAATGGAAGATCTTGCTTCAGTATCGACAGGCATATCACTGACAGTCATTCTTATATTTATAAGAAGACTGATTGCCCGCAGGACACAGTTGAGTCAGAACGAGCCACTATGGAGGATCGTACTCTGCCGACTGTTTTTTGACAGGGACATACCTAACCGAGAGGCCTGGATACATCAGGACAGAAACTGATCGGAAATCTCTAATAATCCAAAGGCGTCATTGTAAGCAATTCTTTGGCAATCTCAGGATATTTTATTATGAATATCAGTTCTTCCTCTACCAAAGGCTTATGTGACTCTACATTGGCATAACGGACAAGTTCAAGGATACGGTTTGCTGCATCACGATCTTCAGGAAGAGCGAGA
Source organism: Dehalococcoidales bacterium (assembly GCA_016286345.1). Taxonomy (GTDB): domain Bacteria; phylum Chloroflexota; class Dehalococcoidia; order Dehalococcoidales; family UBA1222; genus UBA1222. The sequence goes on from JAEESL010000002.1 coordinate 48,495, forward strand.
TCTAAATTTGCATCTTCGTTATTCAGCTGATTTACAACATGCTTGAACCCGTTGATTCCGCTGTATTCTCCTGCACAGATCTCACTGCCGGTATTAACGGTGATAGGTTCACCTCGTCCGAGTTCTTTGTAGCCGTAGAGCTCATAGTTTTCAGGATCCTTCAGAACGCCGTCGGCGTGAATGCCTGATGCATGTGCAAAACAGTTGCGTCCGACTCCAGGCTGATTGATAGGAATTGGTACATTGAAGGCATATGAAGCAAATCTTGCGGCGTCCCATATTCTTTCAAGCTTGATGGGAATTCCAAGTTCATATTTGCCGGCGATACCTTTAGCTTTCATCAATGACAGGACACAGCTTAAAAAGTCTGCGTTGCCGGCTCTTTCACCGACACCATTGATCGTAGTATTGATATAAGCATCCTGGCCGGCATCTACAGCAGCCATTGCACCGGAAATGGAAGTTGCAACTGCAAGACCAAGATCACCATGAGTATGTATCTCAATATCCATCTTTACTGCTGTTGCAAGAGCATAAATAGTGTCATAAATGCTTTTCGGGCTTTCATATCCGAGAGTATCACAATATCTCAATCTGGTTGCGCCATGCTTTTTTGCTTCACTTGCAAATCTGATCAGAAAATCAAGATCCGTTCTGGAACCGTCTTCACAGTTGACACCGACGGTTTCAGCACCCAGTTCATATGCTTTGTCAACGGCGGCTGTCATATCACTGATGACATCATCCCTGGTCTTTCGACCCCTATATTTACCCTGGATCATCTGGTCTGAAGTGGAAGATGAGACATTGAGATGCTTGATAGTAGGAATAGCTCTGAAAGCTTCCTCAACATCGGATGCCAGACCACGTGTCCAGCCTGAGAGTCGGATATTTTTCAGTACACCCATTTCCTGAAGTTTTAGATTTGCGAGCAGATATCTTCTCTCATGTTTGGTTGTAGGAAAACCGAATTCGCTCTGGAATACTCCCATTTCATCCATATATAAATTGATCATGGTCTTTTCAAGTTTTGAAAGACCAAGTCTGGCGGTCTGAACACCATCTCTGTTCGTTACATCAACAAAATATATTTTTCCCATTTTTCTATCTCCTTAACGGAAAATATGAATTCCCATAATAAAAAGCCATGTGGCTAATGAATAAAGTATAGCCCTTCCGATGGCAGTGCCTACAAGAAATTTCCAGTACGGATATTTCAAGGCTCCGGCAACCAGCCCCATGACATCAAATGCCAGAGGCACTCCTGACATCACGATAATAAGAAGCATGCCGAATTTATTCAGCCACGTTTCGAGCTTGATATACAGATCCTTCTTTTTCTTATTTTCATCGACCATTGTCTGTCCGCTGTAACCTGCAAGATATCCTGTAGATTCACCTATGGCAGCTCCTATTCCGCCGATAACACCTAGGCAGATCGGAACAGGAATGACAATTGATCCGATCATAATCGGAGGAAGCATTGTAGACATGGCAACCAATACCACCATATTGCCGACCGGCAATATCAGTGTTGCGTTCATAATAACGGAGATAAGAAATATTCCCAGATATCCGAGGTTCCTTATCTCTTCGACTTTATCGGGTCTGTAGTGATATAAGTAAAAAACCACCCCGACTATTGCTGCAACAAAAACAAGCAGAAGAATAGGCACCAAACGACTGGTCACCCATAGCGGTATAAAGATATTTCTGCCGAAAATCCTTTTATATGTACCTTTTTTCTCTCTTGATTCTATTTCCGTTGTTTCTTCAGACATATTGAAGATTTTACCATATATGCTATTTCTTTATAGCAAATATATTGGTCCACATCTGCTGGCGACCGTTTCTTAATTCTTTTGACATCCAGACTTCAATGTTATCCCACTGTCCAGACTGTTTTATGATGTCACTGATATCATCTCCGTTTGTATCGTAGAAATACCGTCCTTTATCAAAATGGGAACCTCTTCCGAAATAATACGAAGCAAATATCACTCCGGTCGGCCTTACTGCTTTGTAGAATTTCTTCCACACTATATGCTGTTGTTCATAGGGAACATGAAGCATTGATGCCGAAGCCCATATACCATCATATGCATCAACTTCATCAATATCAGTAAAATACTTGTTCTGATACTCACATCCGGTCAGTTCATGAGCGTATTCACACATATTGATGGAGGCATCAAGCAGGATACATTTGTAACCTTTTTTAGTGAAATACAGACTGTCGCGGCCTGATCCGCAGCCTGCATCAAGTATGATTCCACCATTGGGAATATGAGTCAGGAAATCATCGGCGATCTCCTCCAAATCGTAATTGATGGTATTGCCGATATACTCTTCGGAATTATTGTCGTAGTACTCAATAGTTCTGTCCATCACAGTACCCCAAAACAGTCATAAATTGATACTTAAATGATATATAAAACATCGAAGGATGTTCAAAAAGATTAATCATCACCGGACAGTTTGCGAAATAATTAAACCTTTGATATACTACACAATTGTTCTGTGCCCCCATCGTCTAGAGGCCTAGGACAACGGCCTTTCACGCCGTCAACATGGATTCGAATTCCATTGGGGGTGCCACATTTCATCTCTTTTTTCAGATTTTACTTCTTCTTTACGTTTCGTATGTATAATATGCATAGTGAGGTATTATGCGCATTTTAGTTGTTGAAGATGAACAGGCTATGGCTGATGCTATTGCACTCGGTCTGACAAGAAGCGGTTATGCCGTTGATACTGTATATGACGGAGAGGAAGCAATCGAAAGCGTTAGCGAAAATGATTATGATCTTGTTGTCCTTGATCTTAATCTTCCGAAAGTTGACGGAATAGACGTATGCAGATTTATCCGCAGTACAAATGCAGCCACCGGCATCCTGATGCTGACAGCCAGATCGACAACTGAAGAACGGGTATTCGGACTGAATGCCGGTGCAGATGACTACCTGATCAAACCATTTCATTTCACAGAACTTCTGGCCAGAGTACATGCTGTTCTCAGAAGATCTTCCATCGTAAGACAGGTGATTCTGAAATGCGGCAGACTCACACTGGATCCGAACAATATGCAGGTGACCTACGGAGATGAACTCCTTTCACTTACAACAAAGGAATTCGGCATCCTTGAATACCTGCTGATCAATAAAGACCGTATCGTCAGCCAGGAAGAACTGCTGGAGCATATCTGGGATAACAATGCCGATATGTTCACTCAGACAGTCAAAGTACACATCAACAACCTGCGAAAGAAACTCGATTCTGCCGGAGCCGTAAATCTTATCCAGACGATCAAGAATAAAGGCTATCTGATCAAGGAAGTACCCGATGAAGAAACCCAAACCGATAGATAAAATAAAACAGATAGATTTCTTCAAAACCTACAGATTCAGGATCATCGCATGGTTTTTTGCTGTGACAGTGCTGCTCACATTATTAATGCTGGTAGGCATCAACTCCGCCATGGAATTCTCCAGAGAAGATGACCAGCCTCCTTTTGGCACAGACACTGCCTCCTGGCAGGAAAAGCTTGAAGCACAGAGAGAAGAGTTCTCCCATAATCTGAAGGTGTATTCCACCATAGGCGCAGTCTGGGTCATAATGGCCGGCTCGGTAGGCATCTATGCTTTATCAAAAGATCTTGTCAAACCGATCAATGAAATAACTTCTCTGGTCAGCCGTATTTCAAGAACCAATCTTTCAGAACGAATCAATTATGTCGGGCCTGATGATGAGATCAAATACATGGCGGACACCTTTGACAACATGCTTGAAAGGCTTGAACAGTCCTTCAATCAGCAGCAGGAATTCATTCAAAATGCCTCCCATGAGCTCAGGACACCCATTGCCATAGCCCTTACCAATATCGAAGTCGAAGAGATGAATCCAAATCCGACGATCGAGGAATACAAGGAACTGTCGAATACCATCAAGACCAGCCTCATACGGATGAATGCGATCAACAATAATCTTCTTATCCTGTCCGAAGGAAACCAGCCGAACAGGATCCTCAGCCGCGTCGATATCAACCAGATACTCAAAGAACTGGTTGCAGAGATGAAGAACGCAGCTGCCCAGGAAGAAGTAACCATTATTTCACATATCCCTGACAGTCCAATGATCGTAAACGGAGACATAATGCGTTTACGACAGTGTTTTTTCAATCTTATCGAGAATGGTATCAAATACAATAAAAAGGGCGGAGAAATCCATATCAGAGTCTCAGAAGCCAATTCCTGTGCCGTCATAGACATCGCCGATACAGGTATCGGTATCCCGGAAGAAGCACAGAAGGAAATCTTCAGACGTTTTTATCGTGTCGACAAATCACGTTCACGTGAAAAAGGCGGAAGCGGCCTGGGTCTCTCCATAGTTGAAAAGATCATCAATGATCACGGCGGCAGAGTTACCGTAAACAGCAGACTCGGAGAAGGCAGTGTTTTCCACGTGATTCTGCCTATGGATGATAACGCTGTAAAAACTTCAGCCACAGCTGATATCATTTACTGATTTTTTTACTTTCTTTGCAATTAGTCTATTTTCTTTACTTTGTCTTAACCATTGACACTGTAAACTTTCATCACCAAAAGATAAAAAAGCAAAGAAAGGACAATGCGAAATGAACACCACTCTCAAAAAAGTTCTGCCAGTTTCACTGTTAGTTCCGGCATTAGTATTGTCCGGTTGTGAATATCTGCCCCTGCCAACAGAAACTCAGACCAAGACATACACCAAAACTGAAGTAATCGAATCACCGAATCAGACAGTAGTTTACAAAGATGATTTTTCCGATATGGTCGAAAAATGCAAGTCATCAGTCGTTGCTATCACTACAGAAGCTTCATATTTCGGTTTCTTCGGAACATATACACAATCCGGTGCAGGATCAGGTTTTATTCTTGATAAATCCGGAATCATCGTAACAAACAACCATGTCATCGAAGGAGCAACGACAGTTAATGTGATCCTTGATGACGGAAGGACCTTCCAGGCAAAAAAGGTATACGGCGATGCCATCACTGATATTGCAGTCGTCTTCATCGACGCTGAAGATCTTACTCCGGTATCGATCGGAAATCCGGATAAACTGAAGGTCGGCAACTGGGTATTCAATATCGGCAATGCCCTGGGCATCGGAATCAGCGCATCAGAAGGTATCGTCAGTGCAAAAGATGTCACACTGAACTCTGAGGGTACAGCAACCTACGGTCTTATCCAGACCACGGCAGCAATTAACCCAGGCAACTCCGGAGGACCTATGTTTAATACCAATGGTGAAGTTGTCGGTATCACTTCATCAAAAATGTCAGCCGTTGGTGTGGAAAGCATGGGTTATGCGATCAGCATGAACGAAGCAATTCCTATCATCGAGCAGCTGATCGACAACGGAAAGGTTATCCGACCTGACCTGGGAGCAGAGTTATATACAGTAACCAGTTCCATAGCAAGACGATACCAGCTTGCAGTAAACAGCGGGGCTCTGGTCACTTCGGTCAGCAACGGCGGTGTTGCAGACAAGGCAGGTATCAGAATCGGTGATGTAATCGTTAAAGTCGATGATACAGAAATCAAGACAGCTTCAGCGATGACTCATTACCTGCAGAACAAAGAAATCGGCAGCACTATCAAGATCACCTACTACCACGGAAACACTATGACCGAGGCAACAGTAACTTTAGTAAATACAACATCCAAATAGGAGGTAGATAAATGAAATACGTACGATCAATAAGCAGAGGCGTCAAGAAAACAGACAAGGATTACAACAAGTCCTACCTCAATACTGACATAGAGCTTAACTCTCACTGGACATTAGGCGGCTGTCCGAAATGCGCAGGAGATCTCTTCCTGGAAATCGATGAGGACGGCGACACAATGGGTCACTGCCTCCAGTGCGGATTTGTCGGCCTTGCAAAGGCGATCAGCATCTAACTATTGCCCCTTCTTTATTAGTAGAGGAACCTTCCTGACCAGAAGGTTCCTCTCTTTTTTTATGCATCTGCAAGCTTAAAGCTTCTGAAAATACGGAAGCAGTTTATCGTAGACACTCATCAGTGCCTCATTCATTACCCTGGCATCCCCGATAACAGTCATGAAATTGGAGTCTCCGATCCATCGTGGAACGATGTGATTGTGCATATGCTGATCGATTCCGGCTCCCGCAGGTCTTCCGAAATTGATACCTGTATTGAATCCTGCCGGATGGTATGCATCATCAAGGATCTTAAGGCTCTTTGAGAGCAGATCGATATGTTCATTCCTTTCATCGTCACTAAGCAGCCATAATCGGTTTACATGCCGTATGGGGGCGACCATAAGATGTCCGCCGGTATATGGATAGAGATTCATCAGGACATAGTTGTACTTTCCATGATAGAGAACAAGGTTTTCGCGGTCATTCTCCGGTGTTGATTCCGCTTTCTCGCATAATATACAGATATTTTTACCGGCTTTCTCATCTGCAACCGCTTTATCGATATACATAGAGCGCCATGGTGCTTCAATATGATCCATTTGTTTTCTCCCTTCATGACAATTATATATTATTCTCTGCCTGATACCCCACAGCTATACTCTACAATCAAAAAAATCTGTTAATATTAAGGCATGAACTATCCTGACAAAATACTCTCCAAAGTAATGAAACCTGCCAGGTATACCGGCGGAGAATGGAACAGTGTTCGTAAGGACTGGGACACCACAAAAGTCCATATGGTGCTCAGCTACCCTGATGTTTATGAGATCGGTACATCCAACATGGCTGTCGGCCTTCTGTATGAAACGCTGAACAACCAAAAGGAGATCGGTTGTGAGAGAGTATTCATGCCATGGCTGGATCTTATCCAGCAGCTGAAAGAGCATAATCTTCCGCTTGTCAGCCTTGAGAACGGCCGTCCGCTGAAGGACTTTGATGTTGTCGGGATCTCGATCGGTTATGAACTGACCTTCACAAACATACTTACCATACTTGACCTTGGAGGAATTCCTGTTAAAGCATCTGAAAGAACAGACAGCGATCCTCTTGTGATCGGAGGAGGTTCATCCTGCTACAATCCTGAACCTGTTGTCGACTTCTTTGACATGTTTGTTATCGGTGAAAGCGAAGATCTTCTCCCGTCTCTGTATGAAAGTCTCATGAAGCATAAAAACAAAGGTAAGCTTGATAAAAAAGCATTCCTCAAAGAAGTGTCTGTTCTTCCGGGCGTTTATATTCCCTCCATGTATCAAGCAAAATACCATGATGGTGAATTTGACGGCTTCGATATCATTGGCAATGCTCAGCCGAAGGTCAGACGCCAGATAGCAAAGGATCTTCCGTTTGCAGCGGTAAGACCGATCATGCCTTACATTGAAGCAGTCCATGACAGAGCCGGCGTTGAGATTTCCAGGGGCTGTACAAGAGGCTGCAGATTCTGCAATGCGGGAATCATTTACAGACCGGTAAGAGAACGCCCTATTGACGAAGTCATGGAAGCTGTCAGGGCCTGCATAAGAAACACCGGATACGATGAAGTTTCTCTCGTTTCGCTGTCCAGCGGAGATTACTCCAGGATAGATGAACTGCTGGAAAGGATACACAGTGAATTCGGAGACAGTCTTACAGTCTCTCTTCCCAGCCTCAGACTGGACGAGCATTCACTTGAACTGCTTGAATCACTGTCCACCTCCCGCAAGAGCGGTCTGACATTTGCACCCGAAGCAGGCACAGAGCATATGCAGAGAATCATCAACAAATTCATTACCCGGGATGAACTGCTGTCCACATCTGAACTGGCATTTTCCAAGGGTTGGACAGGGCTTAAACTCTACTTCATGATCGGACTGCCAGGAGAAGAAATGGAAGATGTCCAGGGTATCGTTGACCTGGTCAAAGCAGTACAGAAGACCGGAAACAGAAGAAGGATACAGATCAGGATAGGTCTCGCCAACTTTGTACCAAAGCCCCATACCGCTTTCCAGTGGGCTGGACAACATACCAGCGAGGTATTGACAGAGAAGCATTTTCTGCTCAAATCCCAGTTCAGCAAAATGAACGTCAAACTCAACTGGACTGACACAAACATTTCCGTCATGGAAGCAGCACTGTCCAGAGGCGACCGAAGATTATGTAATGTAATTTATCTGGCCTGGAAAAACGGAGCAGTTCTTGATACATGGGACGAATGCTTCAATTTCCAGATCTGGAAAAATGCCTTTGAGGAATGCGGTCTGGATCTGTACAAATATGCCCAGCAGGAACGAACGACCGACATGGCTCTCCCATGGGAACATCTTGATATGGGCATAAGCAAGGATTATCTTATCAAGGAACTTAACCGGTCACTGGCAGGAGAACTGACCAAAGACTGCCGTCATGGCTGCAATGGCTGTGGCCTGACATCAAATGAATGCCCGGTATTATCCGGAAAGGGATTCTGATGGGAGAAACTATTATTCCTTTGCTGATAGCAGTAGCAGTATTCGCAATTCAGATAGTATTGTGTTTATTCGTCAAAAAAATATGGATAAAACTGACACCGGTTTTTCTGATAGTAATATTTGCAGTTGTATCATTTCTTTATAAGAACGGAATAATCGGAGAACCAGATGCAATCATAGAAATCTGGAACCTTGTTATTGGAGAAGCGCTTTTTACATTTGCCTTAATACTGATCATTGCAGACGCACTCGGATGGCTGATATATCGAGCTATTGTATTAATAAGAAGACTAAAGGGTTTCGAGAATGAATGACATATCAATATTGAATGAAGACAACATAGTTCCGATACTGATACTTGTCGCAATAGCTGTAATACAGATAATCATCTGTGTTGTGGCAAAAAAGCTGTGGATAAGACTTATCCCAGCTTACCTGATAATCATTGCCATTGCTTTTTCTCTTTTATTCACCTATGGAGTCATAGGTGAACCATCGGATAACGGCTGGGGGCAGTTATTCCAGGCATTCTTCGGTATCGTTTTTTTGGTGATCTCCTTGCTGGGGGCAGCGGCAGATCTTGTCGGCTGGGGTTTGTACGGGATTGGACATTTGATTCATAAAAAGAAACACAAAGAACTAGAATAACTTTACATAAGAGTATTGCATATGAAAAACAAAAAGCTTTATCGTTCGCTAACTGAAAGAAAGATCTGCGGTGTATGCGGAGGGATCGCCAAATATCTGGAAATCGATCCGACTGCTGTGAGGATCGTATATATCCTTATTACGCTGTTTACGGCATTGTGGATGGGAATAATCGCCTATTTTGTAATGGCCATAATCATGCCGGATGAACCGGTCGATGATGAAACGAATCCGCCCGATAATGAATAGCAGTTTGTAACTTTATGTAAACCTGGATGGTCCGAATAATCCTTCCGGAGAACCAGGACTAAAATACACCGGTTGACACTCTTGCAACAGTATTGTCCATGGTTTGGCAATGCCATTCAGCTTTGAAATAACTCAGTTTTCAATTAAGTATTGACACAAAATTGAATAAGCAGGAATAACTGATATAATCATTTCTAAATGATTCCATCATCAATAAGAAAATTAATTTCTCTTTTATTCGTTCCGCTGCTGGTACTTTCAGGATGTTCCAGACCGGTCCCGACCGATACTGCACCTGTCCTGTCTGATGATTTTTATATTTCATATGAAGTTAAAGAAGACAGTACTTCTCTGAAAAAAGATTATGTAATGTCAGAGATCAGTCTGAATGGTACTGTCTGGCTCGAACTCGGTGACAGCGATGAGCAATACGTTTTTGAAAAGAAAGACAATGGTCAGTACGCAATGTATAAAAAGGACAAGGGTTCCAAGTCATTTGTCATGTCTGACGAATCAGTCGGTATAGACACGCTTAATTATTTCGAATCAAGAATTGCAGAATGCTACAACATGCAGAAGAACGCAGGACAGCTGGATGACAAGGGCAAGACAGATGTCGACGGCAGACAATGCCTTCATTACTACAGCGAGGAACATTCAGGAGACTATGCTGTTTACTGGAATCTGTTCCTGGACCCCGAAAACAATATATGTATAGCAGGATCATATAAGAAAAAACCTCTTTTTGGCATCAGCGGAGAAACCAAAATGATCCAGCTTATTACCTACAGTACCGACAATTTGTCCATACCTGTCTATAGGTAGTCATATCCAAATAGATTCGGTTGATTATTATTGATAAAAGGTAATGTGGCAACCTGGTCACTTATAACATCAAGAATTAATAAAATAAAAAATGCCAGTGCAGGGCTTTGCACTGGCATTTAAACGATTACTTATTCTGGGTCTAGTACATACCGCCCATACCGGGGTCAGCAGGTAAAGGTTTTTCGGGTTCAGGAATATCTGCAACCAAGGATTCGGTTACAAGGACCATGTTTGCAACGCTTGCTGCGTTGACAAGAGCTGATCGGACGACTTTGGTAGGATCGATGATACCCATTTCAACCATATCACCATAGGTATTGTTGTCAGCATTGTAACCAATACCATGCTTGCTCTTCTTTACGGTATCAACAACTACTGCGCCTTCCTGGCCGGCGTTGGCTGCGATGCATCGGATAGGTTCTTCAATTGCCTTCTTGACGATGTTTGCACCGGTGAGTTCATCACCTTCGAGCTTAAGATTATCAAGTGCGGGTAATGCATTGAGAAGACCGATACCGCCACCGGGCAAGATACCTTCTTCAACAGCAGACTTGGTAGCAGCAAGGGCATCTTCAACTCGTGCTTTCTTTTCTTTCATTTCGGTTTCAGTGGCAGCACCGACTTTGATCACTGCAACACCACCTGCAAGTCTGGCCATTCTTTCCTGTAATTTTTCTCTGTCGAAATCAGAATCGGTTTCTTCGATCTGAGTCTTGATCTGTTTAACTCGGTTCTGGATCTCTTCTGAATTGCCTTTGCCTTCAACGATGGTAGTCTTGTCTTTGGTGACTTCGACTCTTCGTGCTCGGCCAAGGTCTTCGATCTCGATTGAATCAAGCTTTCGGCCAAGGTCTTCAGAGATTACCTTACCGCCGGTAAGGATTGCGATATCTTCAAGCATTGCTTTTCGTCGATCGCCGAAACCGGGAGCTTTGACAGCACAGATGTTCAGTGTACCTCGTAATTTGTTGAATACGAGAGTAGCGAGAGCTTCGCCTTCGACATCGTCAGCAATGATGAGAAGGTTCTTGTTGTTCTGGAGAATCTTTTCAAGTGAAGGAAGGATTTCCTGGACTGATGAGATCTTTTTATCAGTAATAAGGATGGATGCATCTTCAATGACACATTCCATTCGGTTAGTATCGGTTGCAAAGTAGGATGAGACATAACCTCGGTCGAACTGCATACCTTCAACGGTATCTGTTTCGAATTTGGTACCCTTTGATTCTTCAATAGTGATAACACCGTCTTTGCCGACTTTGTCCATGACATCAGCAATAAGTTCACCGATCTTGGGATCCTTTGCGGTGATAGTTGCGACCTGGACGATCTGTTCTTTGCCGGTGATAGGGGTGGAGGCTTTCTTAAGACCTTCGACTACAGCTTCGGTAGCTTTTTCAATACCGCGTCGTAAGCCGAGAGGTTCAGCACCGGCTGCAATGTTCTTGAAACCTTCATTGATGATTGCCTGGGCAAGAACGGTTGAAGTAGTGGTTCCGTCACCGGCTGCATCATTGGTCTTGGATGAAGCTTCCTTGACTAACTGAACACCCATGTTTTCAAACGGATCAGGGAGTTCGATTTCCTTTGCAATGGTAACACCGTCATCGATAACGGTAGGTGCGCCCCATTTCTTAGCAAGGGCAACAGGATGACCCTTAGGACCAAGGGTAACCTTTACTGTATCGGCAAGTACATCAATACCTTTTTTGAGTGCCTGTCGGGCGTCATCGCCGCATTTAATCTGTTTAGCCATAATATATCAATTTCTCCTTTACCTAGTCTTTGATTGCCAAAATATCACTCTCACGAAGGATCATGAGGGTCTCGCCGTCTTCTTTGATTTCAGTACCGCCGTATTTTGCATAAATAACGGTGTCGCCGACTTTAACTTCCATGGGGACGATCTCTCCATTTTCGTTTCGTTTTCCGACACCTACTGCGATTACTTTGCCTTCCTGGGGTTTGTCTTTTACTGTATCAGGCAAGTAAATACCGCCTTTAGTCATTTCTTCTCGTTCAACTGGTTTGACCAAAACTCGGTCACTTAAGGGTTTAACAGCCATTTTAATTAATTCCTCCTATTTCAAAACAGCTTGATTTCCAAAAATTTAGCAATCCCTGATGCAGATTGCTAGAAATATAATAACGCATTATTTCTTTTCTATCAAGTTTTTTTCAAATTATTTTTACGGTCGTTGAGTCATATGTATTTTTGGTTCTGTTTTCAGCTAAAATTAAAATTATGAGGTTGATAGTTATTCTTGATGATAACAACGGAATGAAATTCGGCAGAAGACGGCAGAGCAGGGATTCGCTTCTTATCGAACATATGTCCAAGCTGGTCGGCGAAAAGCCGATCTGGATGAATTCCTTTTCCGGCCGGCTCTTTGCAAAAAGCATGCAGAGAACAGTGATATCCGACTTCTTTCTTGATGCCTGCGGAGACAACGACTACTGTCTGTGCGAGACAAAGCAGATCGGCAGCTCAGCCGAAAAAATCAGGGAATTGATAGTTTACAAATGGAACAGGGTTTATCCTTCAGATTTGAAGTTTGATCTGCCACTGGAAAACTTCTTTCTTAAAAACTCCGAAGAATTCGCCGGATCATCTCATGACAAAATAACTGTTGAGTATTACGAAAGAATTTAAACATGAAAAAAATATTTGCTGTAATTGCTGTAATCACTTTGATGTTCTGTACCACAGGCTGCGCTGTTGTGGAATCATTCATTGACGGTTTTATTGACGGAATAGGCGAAACGACCGTAACGACTCAGCCTACAACCACAAAAACGACCAATACCTCCCCTAAAACCCAGACATCAAATACATCTTCCATCTCCCAGCAAGACACTTTCTCTCTCGATCTTATTCCACCTTTCCAGTACTCAACTCCTTACGTAATAATCAACGACAACGAGCCGTCCTTCAGCCAGAAGGTGACAGGTTCATTTGAGAAATATTATGACCTCGACAAACTCGGACGATGCACCATGGCATATGCCTGCCTTGGCCGCGACCTGATGCCGACGACAGCCAGAGGCTCCATCAGTTCTATCAGACCGACCGGCTGGCACAGCAGCCGTTATACCTTTGTTGAAGAGAATTCGCTGTATAACAGATGCCATCTGATCGGATGGCAGCTGAGCGGAGAAAATGCCAATCCGAATAATCTGATCACCGGAACAAGATTCCTCAACAATGTTGGTATGCTTCCGTTTGAAAACCTGATCGCAGACTACATCAAGGAAACCAACAATCATGTCCTGTACAGAGTGACTCCCATCTACGATGGCGACAACCTTGTTGCAAGCGGAGTACATATGGAAGGATATTCAGTGGAGGACAAGGGTGACGGTGTCTGCTTCAATGTTTACTGCTACAATGCCCAGCCGGGCGTGATCATCGACTACAAGACCGGAGATAATCACGAAGATCCAAACATCAAGGGCGTAGTTACAACATATATCCTTAATACCAACTCCCATAAATACCATGATACCGATTGTCCCGGAATCAATGACATTAAGGATTCGAACAAAGCCACATACGTCGGAACCCGTGAGATCCTGGTCGCCCAGGGATATAGTCCCTGCAGTACCTGCAAACCTTAGGTCTGTTCTTCGAACTGTGAGTTATACAGGCTTGCATAGAAGCCATTCTTTGCAAGCAGTTCTTCATGATTGCCAGTCTCAATTATGTCTCCGTCCTTCATTACAAGGATGATGTCAGCATTTTTGATGGTAGACAATCTGTGGGCGATCACAAAACTCGTACGGCCTTTCATGAGGTTTTCCATTGCAGTCTGGATCAAATGCTCAGTTCGGGTATCAACGGATGAAGTGGCTTCATCAAGGATTAGAATAGGGCAGTCTGCCAGAATGGCCCTGGCTATTGTAAGCAGCTGACGCTGACCCTGGGAAACATTATCTGCTTCTTCGTTGAGTTCCATATTGTATCCGCCGGGAAGAGCACGAATGAAATGATCTGCTCTGGCGGCATCTGCGGCATTTATCACTTCTTCGTCAGTGGCATCCAGCTTGCCATAACGGATATTCTCCATAATAGTGCCTTTAAACAGCCACGTATTCTGAAGCACCATTGCGATTCCTTCTCTGAGATCGCCTCTGGCGTAGGACTGAATAGGATGTCCTCCGATCCTTATTTCTCCGCTGTTAACGTCATAAAAACGCATAAGAAGCTTGACTATAGTTGTTTTACCTGCACCCGTCGGACCGACTATGGCAACCATCTGTCCGGGTTTAACATCAAGATTGAAATCGTGAATTACAGGCTTATCCTTTTCATAGCCGAAACGAACATGGTCAAATTCGATATGACCATTCATTTCACCGGCAGGAACAGGGTTCGCCACATCAGGAACATCTTCTTCGCTTGCAAGGAACTCAAAAACTCTTTCTGCAGCTGCAGTCATTGACTGAAGCATATTTGATACCTGGGCAAGCTGTGATATCGGCTGAGTAAACTGTTTGACGTACTGGATAAAAGCAACGATGTCACCAACCATAATGGTTCCTCTGGCAGCCAGCATAGCTCCTGAGATAGCAACAGCAACATAACCGAGATTGCTTACAAAATTAAGTATCGGCATCATGATGCTTGAGAAGAACTGACTCTTCCAGGCCGATTCAAACAGAATATTGTTGGTCTTCTTGAATGATTCAAGTTCAGCCTCTTCTCTGTTGAAGGCCTTGACAATATTATGGGCTGAGAAAGTCTCTTCGATCTGCCCGTCAATAGCACCAAGGTACTTCTGCTGGGCAATGAAGTATTTCTGGGAACTCTTTATGATGACAGCAACAAGTATTGCCGATATCGGAAGAATAACAATTGTAATGAGTGTCATAAGCGGTGATATAGACAGCATCATGACAACGACACCGACAACCGTGCACAATGAAGTAATAAACTGTGTGATGGCCTGGTTAAGCCCGTGTCCAAGGGTGTCAACATCATTTGTAATTCGTGATAACACATCTCCGATCTTATTTGATTCGAAATAGGATACCGGCATACGGTTGATCTTCCTGGAAATGTCTTTTCTCAAACGGAAGCACATCTTCTGTGATACGGTCGCCATAATCCATCCCTGGATGAATCCGAACAAACTGCTGATGCCGTACAGTCCGAGCAATGTGAGAAGTATGGTTCCAATCCTGTTGAAATCTATCGAACCGGTACCTTTGATCTTAGCGATAAGACCATTGAAAAGCTCAGTTGTGGCATTACCGAGGATCTTGGGTCCGATAACGTTGAATACCGTAGATCCGATTGCAAAGATCATCACAGCCAAAATGGCAAATCTGTAATTGCCAAGGTATTTAAGAAGATTCTTTACAGTACCCTTGAAATTCTTGGGTTTCTCTGCCGGAACTCCCGGACCATGACGCATAGGACGGCGACTTCTTGCTTCAGCCATTAAGAAGCACCTCCTACCATATCAAGTTCAGCAACAGAAAGCTGACTTTCAGCGATTTCCCTGTAGGTCTTGCAGGTCTTCAGCAGATGCTGATGAGTACCTTCCCCGACGATCTTTCCTTCATCCATACATATGATCTTATCGGCATGGAGAATAGTGGCGATCCTCTGGGCAACAATGATCACGGTGGAGTCACCGGTATATTTCTTCAGTTCCGTTCTCAGTTTCACATCTGTCTTGTAATCAAGTGCAGAAAATGCATCATCGAACAGATAGATCTTCGGATGCCTGGCAATTGCTCTGGCTATAGATAATCTCTGACTCTGTCCGCCCGATACATTAGCACCTTTCTGTGAGATGGGTGACTCAATACCCTGGGGCATAGCATTTACAAAATCCTCTGCCTGGGCAATGGAAAGAGCTTCCTTTATATCGGCATCCGTAACTTCATCGGAAGCATATTTGATATTGCTTTCAACCGTCCCGGAGAACAGCATACTTTTCTGAGGAACATATCCGATCTGATCACGCAAAGTTTTCTGTGTCAGATCCCGTATGTCCACCCCGTCCAGGGTTATCTGTCCACCGGTCACATCAAAGAATCTGGGAATGAGATTTATCAATGTAGTCTTGCCGCATCCTGTGGACCCGATAATTGCAGTGACCTTTCCCGGTTCAGCAGTAAAACTGATATCATCCACGGCATTGCTCAAAGCATCGGGATAGGCAAAATCAACATGATCAAATACAAGCCGACCTTTACAGTCTTTGATCTTATCGTCCTGAGGATCATCCGGATCAGAAATAGCTATCTTGCTGTTCATGACATCTGCAATACGATCGGCTGCAACAACAGCTCTCGGAAGCATGACGGAAATCATCGTCAGCATAAAGAAACTCATTACGATGACCATGGCATATGTAACGAATGCCGTGAGGTCTCCGACCTGGATTGTTCCTACATCGACTTTGCCTGCACCGACCCACACGATGAGCACAGACAGACCATTCATGATGATCATCATTATCGGGAACATGAATGTCATTGTCCTGTTAGTGAAAAGCTGCGTCTTGTAAAGATTAGTGTTGGCTTCTTCAAAACGATCCTCTTCATATTTTTCCCTGTGGAATGCACGGATAGGCATAATGCCGGAAAGAATTTCCCTGGAAACAAGATTCAGTTTATCGATAAGCGTCTGCATTATCTTGAATTTCGGCATTGCGACCGCAACCAAAATTCCGACCAGGGCTGACAATGCGGCAACACCCACTACAACGATCCAGCCCATTCCGGCACCGGTCTGAACAACTCTGATAATACCGAAAATAGCCAGAATAGGGGCATATGACACCATGGTCAGCAGGAGAACTGTGACCATCTGAACAAGCTGTATATCATTTGTGGAACGGGTTATAAGAGAGGCGGTCGAAAACTTTTCCATTTCAGAAGAAGTAAATTTCATAACCTTTGTATAAAGTTCTTCCCTGATCCTTCGTCCGATGCCGGCAGATGTTCTTGCAGCCAGCAGTCTTGTAAGAATTGCAGCAATCGACATGACAAGGGTAACAAGCAGCATCATTCCGCCGATTTTGAACAGATACTTATTCTGAATCTTGCTCAGATCAATACCCTGAGCAGAATATTCCTGTGAAACATAACTGACAGCTATCTGGTTCAGATAATTAGCATCAAGCTCTTCATATTCAGCCAGCATGGAATTGATCTGTCCGCGCAGCTGTTCTCTGGTCATCGCACCGGATGCCAAAGCCATCTTCACGTCCTGCAGAGAGATCCCCATCTCAGGCACGTTCTGCAACTGGTAAACAATGCTTTCAGGAAGCAGTAATACAGATTCAACTTTGCTGATGTCCACATCTTTTTTCAGCGAACGGATACCATTGGGATCAGCAACACCGAAAGAACCCTCTACAATCGTGATCTCATCATCTGTCATAAACACATACAGATCATCGAGAGATGACTGTCTGATAGTTTCAGGAACCGGACTCTCAATACCGTTCTGCTGGAAACCAACGTTGATAATATCACTTGTATATTTGGGAAGGGACAGATCGCAGTACGCCTGAACAATCAGGATAATGACGATACCGATCACTATCGGCTCAGATCCCTTCAGAAAACGCAGTATATTTCTCAAATAGTACTTCCTTCGTCCTGTAAACAGTAAAAGCTTACAGAATTAATACCCTATAAAAATACATTTGAGCATATTGAGACTGAACTTGTAAATCTTACAGATCGATCTTTTCAAAATTTCTCTCGGAAGAATTCATTGAAATCAATGTCTGAACAACATAAATAACGATTCCAAAGAGTAATACAAATGCCTGTATGAGACTTGTTCCGGAAGTACTGTTCAATGCTTCCATTCCGGGAAGATGATGCAGCATTTCCCCGACACCGATCAATAAGAAGCCAGCTATGCAGAAGATGATGAACGGCTTGCCGATCCTGTAAGCAGTCTTAAAAAAGCCTTTCATAAAGCAGGTGTTGAAAACGGCAAAAACAAGAAGAAGGAATCCCAGATAAAACAGGTTTGCATTCATCATCTGATTGACCAGATATACCTTTGCTTCACTTAATAAAGTCATTCTCAGAACAGTAAACAATGCACTCAACACGAATGAAATCATCTGGATAATAATGACAAATGCATATTTTGCTTTCACCACATCTTTTTTTCTGATAGGAAGAAGAGCCGAGAAGGTTATATCATCGTATTCAACGGCCTGCTGATAAGTAAAGAAAATACCAAGACAGACAAAAAAGCCTCCGACAAGAATAGGGTACCCCGGAAGGAATGTCATAAAAGAAAACAGAATAAACCAGTAGCTGAGAGGACTTGCGGTAAGTTTCATTTCTTTTTTCAGAAGTTTGCCCATTACAGTACAACCTCCTCTTTTTCAATGAATACCATGATCTCTTCGAGCGAGGGCACTTTACCCATACTCTCTGTATAAGAACGGATAAACTCGCTTTTATTACCGGAGAACATCAACTCTCCATTCTTGATATATGTAATTGAATCTGCACATCTGTCCAGATCGCTGGTGATATGAGTTGAGAAAAGGATCGCAACTCCTTTCTGTGCAAGTTTTGTAAAAATATCAGTTATTTCTTCGCGGGAAACCGGATCCAGACCACTGGTAGGTTCATCCAGAATGAGGAGCTTTGCATGATGAGACAGTGCAAGAGTCAGATAGAATTTCACTTTCATTCCAGATGACAATTCCTTCAGCTTTTTGTTTTCATCAAGCTTGAAAGCATTGAGATAGTGCTTATATTCACTGTCATCCCAGTTTTCATAGAACATCTTGGTGACAGCAACGATATCGCATATTCTTTTACGATTGTAGTAACTGACGCCTCCGACGGCATATCCGATCTGCTGCTTGATCACATCTTCATTTTCCATGAAATCCAGACCGAAAACGCGGACACTGCCTGCATCAGGATGAACAAGATTGAGAATGGATTTCAGAGTCGTGGTCTTTCCGGCACCGTTTCTGCCGACAAACCCCATGACCATTCCCGGATCAACATGAAAACCAACTGACTTCAACTCGAATGAAGGGTATTTTTTAGACAGCCCTTTAACTTCAAGAACGGATTCCATAGTGCTATTTTCCTCCGAAAACATGAGATGACAGCAAATCAACCGATGATTTAGGGGGAATCGCTATACCAAGTTGTTCATCACCCAAAAGAAGAAGGGTGTCTCCCGGTTTGATATCGAATATCTCTCTGGCCTGTTTGGGAATAACGATCTGACCTTTCTCTCCCACAGTTGCAGTCCATGCGTATTTTCCTTTAGGTGCGTTCATAGCGCTTACCTCCGCAATCAAGTATAACAAGTATGTTTTGTATAACAAATTATACTTTTTGTCTTATCAATGTCAACAAAAAAGGCATCCGTTTTTTCGGATGCCATGAATGCGTAAGGATTTACGTAAGAGCAGTTATTTCTTCTTCAGGACAAAAAGCATTATGAGAGATACAACGCCTATACCTGCGATCAGACCGCCGGCAATATAGAAAAGAATGGCATACTTGGATAATTCAGGGAAATAAATTGTCGCCAGAATAAGAATGACACCGATAAAAGTGAATGCGATTCCCGCGTATTTCAATGTCTTGGTAGGATCAGCTTCATCTTTGTTATTCTTCTTGGCATCTGTCGACGAAATCACGACTGAAGGGGATTCGGACGTTGCTTTTGAAGAAGATGTCGTAACCTTTGAAGCAGCAGGAGCTGATTTGACCTGTCCCTTCTGCTGTTTTCTTTTCTGATTGATAAATTTAAGTCCTCTTGTGCCAAAGAGAATGGCCAGAAGCGCAAGGATGATGAGTAATTCCGGTAAACCAAACTGCATATTATTCTTACCTTTTCGAAAGATTTTTACATAACGAATTCTTAATTATTATAAACCTTAAATTAATGACCGTACACACCGATATAATAAAGTTTGTGAAACAATAAAGAAAGGCTGAAGAATACGACCGATTATTGTCTATTACATAGGGTTGAATTAAAATAATCGTGGTAATTAGTCATGAAAATTGTTGGAGTTACAGGTTTAATCGGCAGCGGTAAAAGTACCGTTTGCAAGATGATGATCGATTTCGGCGCCAAGTACATCAACGCAGATGAAATCGGACATAATATTTATTTACCTAACACACCCGGATATGATGCCGTAATAGCTGCTTTCGGCGACAGCATCATTGATTTCAGGAATGACCTTATCAACCGCAAGAAATTGAGCAACATTGTTTTCGAAGATTACGATAAGCTCAAGATCCTCAACAAGATCACCCATCCTTTGATCGAAGAGCAGATAAAAGAAAAACTCAGCCAGTACAAATCCGAAGGAGCCGATGTCGTGGCTTTGGAAGCGGCGTTGCTCATCGATGCAAAATACGAAAAGATCGTAGACCGGGTATGGCTTACAACTGCTCCGATCGATGTTATTGTTGAAAGACTCCGAAAATCCCGTGGAATGACAAGAGCAGATGTAATGAGACGTATCAACGCCCAGCTTCCGATCGGAGAACTCAGGGAGCATGCCGATGATGTTATATCGACAGCCAATCCCATCAATGTAGTTTTCGAGCGCGTCAAATATCTTTACGAACACATTTAATGCTAGAATATCCCCTATGAATAACTCTCTTGCAAAAAGATATGTATTATTTTGGCTGATTTCCATTGTGTCAGTTGTAATAGATCAGCTTTCAAAGGCATGGATATCATCACATCTCGCAATAGGCCAGAACATTCATCTGTTTGGGATTTTAAACGTCACACACATCCATAACACCGGTGCCGCATGGGGCATGTTCAACAACAGCACCATGGTCCTTACTGTTTTCTCTGTTATCGCCGCACTTGCGTTCCTTATCTTTTTCCTTTTCTTCTCGCACAGAATTGCTTATATGAATACGACCTCATTTACAGTCTGTTTTGCAATGATCTTCAGCGGAACAGTAGGGAACCTGATCGACCGTGCTGTCAACAAATACGTGGTGGATTTTATCAGTGTCGGAAATTTCCCGGTATTCAACGTGGCCGATTCATATATTGTCTGCGGCTGTATCCTCCTGGCAATACTTCTCATTTTCGTCGTCAAAGACAGTGATGAAAACAAAAAGGATGAGAGCTGATGTATTCAGTCGTTGTTGCAGAAGAAGACGCCGAACAACGAATCGATAAATATCTGGCAGACTATTTTGTTGAATTTACCCGCAGCTACATCCAGAAACTGATAAAAACAGACCATATCATCGTCAACGGAAAACCCATCAAGGCCAGCTACATCATCCGTGAAGATGATGTTATTTCAATTACAGAACCGGAAGCAGAACCAAGCCCGCTTACTCCTGAGGATATTCCTCTGGACATAGTCTTTGAAGATGACGATATCATTGCAGTCAATAAACCTCCGTTCATGCCTACTCATCCGGCAGTAGGACACAGAACAGGGACCCTGGTCAATGCCCTCCTATGGCACCTGCCTGACCTTCCTGATTCATCGGCACCCGAGAGGCCGGGAATCGTTCACAGACTGGATATGAATACTTCGGGAATAATTCTGGTGGCCAAGACAAGAACCGCCCTCAATTATCTGAATCAGCAGTTTCAGGACCGGCTCATCCATAAGAAATACTGGGCTCTTTCACTGGGGAAGATCAACGATAAGCAGTTCATCGTGGATGCTCCCATAGGACGAAATCCCCAGAACAGACAGAAAATGTGTATCAATTATGAAAACGGCAGGGAAGCAAGGACTGAATTTGAAGTCCTGCAGACCATTCCGGGGTATACATTCCTTGAGGCAAGACCCCAAACCGGAAGAACTCATCAGATAAGAGTTCACCTGGCATCACTGGGGCATCCGATCGTTGCAGACGAGACTTACGGAAAGAAGAATGAACTGTTCCCGAGACAGTTCCTTCATGCGCATTCAATTACCTTTACACATCCTGTGACAAATGCACCTATAACGCTTGAAACAAAAATGCCCTATGATCTCGCATCAGGCATGAAGCAGTTAGGTTTCGATCTGATCTGAAAAAGAGTACTGTTTTCTATTTGATTACCAGGAATTATCGGATTCCGATTCTGATATCTTTTCGCCTCTTAACGCATAAAACATTTCTATGACCTTTTTCAGCAGGGCATTGTCATCGTCGGAGAAGACTTTGTATTGGGAGAATCCATAGCTTTCATACCTGCTTCCGCCGACAGCAGAACAGTCGAATACGATTCCATATGAACGGGGGCTGTAATCATAAACAAACATGTCACTGTCAGGACGATTTGATAAGTCTATTAAATTCTTTTCCTTGATGAATGACTCGAATTCTGCCACAGCA
This sequence comes from Dehalococcoidales bacterium, assembly GCA_016286345.1. GTDB lineage: Bacteria > Chloroflexota > Dehalococcoidia > Dehalococcoidales > UBA1222 > UBA1222. Next base: position 70,995 of record JAEESL010000002.1, read on the forward strand.
TCAGCCGATACTCTATATGTTGTAAGCATCATCGGAGACGAATGCATATCACGGTTACTGCTGACAAATTCCCATTCACCATTATCTTTTTTTTCGATTTTATCCTGATGATATGCCCCGCGCATATCAGAATATCCCGGGCTGTAAGAAAAAGTCCTCAGTGCTCCGGCATTTCCTTTTTTCGGTATTCGAAAAATATCCATCTCTTACCTTCCTGATAGCAGTCAGTGATTTTGAAATAATTATACGTGGTCATCATGCACATAAAAAGCACTTCGTTCTGATTCTTCCGAGAAAGCTTCGATCTTCACATCGATAGCTGTATCCGGAGTCTTGTATCCAGTATCATGGTGGGTAACTTCAGAAAAAGAAAAATGCCAACGAGTAGATTTGAACTACTGACCAAGAGCTTATGAGTCTCCTGCTCTACCACTGAGCTACGTTGGCATGGTTTTTTTATATTACTTTGATTTGACCGTTTATGTCAAACCAAACAATTCTTTTGTCATCTGGTTTTATCTTCAAATCTGGACACAGCTAATCAGGCCGCAAAATCTGCTCCCAGGATGATCAAAGAAAATATTGTAATCATGAACTGTTCCGCAATGGAACTCAGTCAGAATATCACGTCTGTTTTCTATTTAATTCCTGAATATCAATCTTTCTTCTTATTTCCGGAAATGGCACGAATGGTTTCGGAGCATCCTTCTGATTACCGATGACTTTTTCCATGCAGACCATGTCATACCATCGGTCGAATTTATATCCACACTTATGCAAATGACCTGCGACCGTATATCCCATATGCTCATGGAATTCGACGCTGTTTCTGGTCAGATGTTCATCCTCTGTTTCAGAATAAGCAATATTGGCGTAGAGATTCGTAATATTCTGTTTTACGGAAATATATTCGAGTGCCTCGTAGAGCCTCTTTCCAATTCCCAGCTTCTGACTATTCTGTTTCAGATAGATGGATGTTTCAGCTGCCCAGTCAAATGCTTTTCTGGGATGATACCTTCCCGTATATGCGTATCCCACTATTTCGTCATTGCATATCGCAACAAGATAAGGATATGACTGAAGAGTTTTTTCAATACGAGCCCTGAATTCGTCCTCAGCCGGCACAACATACTCAAATGTTATGGCAGTATCTTTAACGAACGGAGCATATATACTCACCAATGCAGACGCATCATCGGAAGATGCAATACGAAGAATCAGATCATCCATGTCTTTTGTCTGTCAGAATAATTTTATTAAAACGGATTTTTTTCTACTATTGGTTTTCCGTCAGCACCCAGCAGGGGAGTTATTCCTGCGCCGTAGCCCGCTTTCCAAAGAAGATAATGCACGCCTGTTTCACTATCGACCATTATCAGTTTAAGACCATCATCCTGTAAAGAATTGCCTTCTCTGAATACCCTCTTGAATCTCTTTTCACCAGCCATGATTACTCTCCTTTTAACCAATGTTATGTGATTATAAATCACAGTCCAACATTAATTATAATGCTATAATCTGTTTACATTTAAAACTGAAACCGGGAGAAGAATGTGGAAGTTTCTGTTTCATATGATGAAGGTTTTGAAAACTGTGTAGCAGAAGAAATACTGATCAGAATCGCAACGACCGCTCTGAAACACGAAAACGCAGAAGATGCTGAGATGAGCATCCTCATGACCGGTCAGGAATATATACTGGAACTCAACAACGAATACCTTCATGCCGATCATGACACTGATGTCCTTTCATTTGCCATGCAGGAAAATGAAGAGGGAATGGACTTTGTTGTTCCAGACGACGGCATCAGACATATCGGCGAAGTAGTCATCTCATATCCGCAGGCAGAGATACAGGCAAAGGAACACGGACACTCAGCCATGAAGGAAACAGCCATCCTGTTGGTTCATGGAACGCTGCACCTTCTCGGATATGATCATGACATAGAAGAACGCAAGACAGTAATGTGGAAACACACCGACGATATCATTGAAGAACTAAAGGATATTTTTGAATAAATGAAAGTATTGGGCATATGCGGAAGTCCGAGAAAGGAAGGCAACAGTTCCTCTCTTCTGGCGGAAGCACTCAGAGGCTGTGAAGCCAGCGGGGCAGAAACAAAGACCATTCATGTCATAGACCTGAATATCAGCCCCTGCATACATTGCGACAGCTGCCTGAAAACAGGAAAGTGCATATACCATGATGATATGGATATCCTTCTCAAAGAGATGGATGAAGCTGATCTGATCTTCATTTCATCGCCTCTGCATTTTGCCAATGTTTCATCACAGCTGAAGACCGTCATCGACAGAATGCAGGTGCTATGGGCAACCAAATATGTCCTTAAGCAGCCCTATCTTTCCGAAAAGAAACGTTCTGCAGTATTCATTACCACTGCATCAAGATACGGGGATGATCTGTTCGATGGATCCATTGCCACGATCAAAGATTTCCTGAGATGCGGAAACATAAAACTGGCCATGACTTTCTCATGCCCCAGTGTAGAAAATGTCGGCGATGTCCAGCAGTTCCCGATAATCATGAAACGCTGCTTTGAAACAGGAAAAGCATTAGCTGACATAAAGGATAATTAGCCTAAAATTTCCCGGCAAAACAAATACTCTCACTCAAACGTCATACAAAAAGTCGTGTTTGTCTAGATTTGTATTCAAAAAAGCGGCACTTATTGATACAATATTCGGAAACTGTACAAAATGCTAGTCTGGTGGGAGGCATTTAAGAAGCATGGCTGGACCATTAAACTTCGGTATTATTACTGCAGCTGTTCTGGTTGTTATTTATTCAACCAATATACGATGGCGAAGACTGCCTGTAACACGTTCAAGATATTTTTATGGTTTTATTATTACGGAAATGGTCACACTGGCCATAGATGCAATGGCCGGTTCTGCATCTGCTAATTTCACAAGCTACTCAGTCGGTTTTCTTTATTTTATAAATACTCTCTATTTTGTATTCAGCTTTTTCAGAAGTTATATGTTTCTCGGATATACGTTTGCCGCACTCAAGATCGTCAGCCCCAGGACAGAAAAAAGAAGTTACATCTTCCGCGGTCTGTATATAATTGTTTTGCTGATAGCAATATCATCTTTTTTCACCGGTGCATTGTTCACAATTGACCCTCAGACCGGATACCATGCCGGAAGTCTTTTCTGGATAAACAGAGCATGGAGTTATACCATCGTTATCACAGGTATTGGCGGCACAATAATAAAACATAAAGAGCTGTCAAAATATGAATTGTTCAGCATGTTCATGGCATACGGAATGCTGGTTCTGGGATACACTGTCAGATTCCTTGTTCCTCACACAATCTCCATGAACCAGTTTTTCATGCTGGCAACACTTATCATGTATATTGCGCTGGAAAATCAAAGCATTTATCTCGAACCCCGTACAGAAACTTTCCTGTATTCTTCGTTCCACCACGTGATACATGACCGTCTGATCACAAACAGGAAATCCTGGTTATGTGCAATTGTTATACACAATTATCTCGAAATGAGACAGGTTTACAGCGGGAAAACAATCGATCTTGCCTTTTCACAAATAGGGGATTTCCTGAATAAGACATTCCCGAAACTGACACCTTTCTATGCACAAAGCGGTAAATTTGTTCTCCTCGGTCCCCAGAACACCAATGTTAATTATGTTCAAAGCACTATCATGGAAAGATTTGCACAGCCATGGAACGTAATGAATACCAGTGTTTATTTCGATGTCATTTACTGCGAAACCGATCCGACTCTTCAGTTTGGAAAAACAGATGAAGCTGTAGAAAGTATGCATTACCTTCTGCAACAGGCAGAAAAAAGCAATGTACTGGATCATATACTGCTTGATGACAGTATGAAGAATAAGATCGCTCGTGAATTTTCCGTCAGAAAAGCCCTCAACAAAGCCATAGAAAACAATCAGATAAAAGTATTTTTCCAGCCTATTATTTCGACTGCAACCAGAAAGCCCATTGCTGCTGAAGCACTGGCAAGAATAGAGAATGAAGAACTGGGCCTTATTCCACCAGGGGAATTCATTCATATTGCCATACATGACGGTACCATCATTGATCTCGGAGATCAGATCCTCGACAAGGTCTGTAAGTTTATTTCTGAAAATGACTTGGACAGATTAGGCCTTCAATTCATCAACGTCAACCTTTCTCCTCTGCAATGTTTAAACCGTAATCTTCCGGACAATTTCAGAAAGATAATAAATAACTGGAATGTCTCACCAAACAAGATCAGACTCGAAATAACAGAGGAAGCGTTGATCGAAGAAGCCGTCCTCAAAAAACAGATGACTGATCTGATAAATGTTGGTTTCTCTTTTGTCCTTGATGATTACGGAAGCGGATACGCCAACCAGTTCCAGCTGCGTGAATTTCCGTTCAAAGGCCTCAAACTTGATGCCAGGATCGTCTGGGCACATTTCAACAAACCCGACAAGCTACTCCCCAACATGGTTGCGACTATGTCTAAACTCGGAGTTCTGATCACAGCTGAGGGCGTCGAAACAAAAGAAATGTCAGATGCTCTGTGTGAAATGGGATGCAATTATCTTCAGGGATACTATTATTCAAAACCCGTACCTGCTGATAAGTTCCTGGATTACATCAGAAAAACAAATAATACGGATCAGTCTTAACTGCGTACTGTCTAGACGATTTCTTTTACGCTGGAGAAAGTCCATGCTTTAAGATTGAGTTCAATGACCTGGGCACCGCAGTACTCGCAGACTTTTGCGCCATAACCTTTCAGAGGCGCTCCGCAGTTAGGACAGTTCATGGCGACAGTTCCATCCAGATCGTTTTCAGCTATATCCCTATCCTGGATATATATAAGATCAGTGTTGAATTTTGATTGTTCAACAAGATTTTCGCTGCCTTTTATTACTTTTCCGTCTGCATTCTTTACGGTGTGAAAGTACTCTATTGAAGACTGGAAAGTAACTATGCATCTGCCGGAAGTCTTGCGGTAATCGGCAATTTCGGTCTGATGGATACGAACCCTTGAAAATCTCTCGGTCAGGTTCTCATTTTTGAGTGCTTCTATATGGTTTCTGAGTGCATTCTTCAGTTCACTGTTTCCTTCGGACAGAACAGATGCATTTTTCTCACTGATTGCCCTCAGATAAGAATAGAGAACATTTTCAGCTCTTCCTTTCATCTCATTTAGATCGAAATCGGGAAAATCTCTGACTATCGCAGGCAGGACAAGTCTGGTCATTGAGGATACAGATCTGGGGGTATCTGCCTGTTCCTGGTGGAATTCCGAAATGGCATCCTTAACATCATTGATGCGGACATCCTGTCCGGTCATTTTCTTGACAGCATGTCTGATCCTCAGGAAAACAACTCCAGCAATTATTAAAGTTGCAATAATAACTCCACCTGCCACGGCAAGAAGTATAAGCCCTGTATTCATTGTTATACCTGTATCCTTATCAATCGGTTTTAGTAATTATACAAAAACACAATTACCATAGAAATAATGATTATCAGCGCAGCTCTTGTTACTATATTTTCATTAGTATTTTCTGCAATTTCCTGTAACTGTTCAATCATTGCTTTAATTAAAAAATCAAACAAATGGGTTATACTTTGTTCAGGAGCAAAATTATGGAATCTAAGTATCTTATCGACTACAAATATCTGAGAATACAGGGCAAAGAGCTTGCCTCGACCACGATGCAGGGGAAAGGTGTTTTCTCCATGGTCTGGAAGCTAATCTATGATGACAAGATGGAAGAAGAGGATGCGGAACTATACAAAGAAATCGATGCTTGGTTTGCTGAGAATCTGCCTTTTCCGGAACCTTGTATGAATAAAGAAAAAGTCATCTGCTATTTCAAGACTGAAAATTCTGATGAAATGCTGAAGATGATACGTCCGTCTTTATGGCTTCTTGAGAAGTATAACCACCCTTATTTCGTGATCTTTACAAATACTCCGGGCGAAATAATCTATGAAGATCAGTATCAAGTCGTTGTAAAAGCAGAGGATCCGATAATCGAGCAGATTCCTGAAGACTTCAAGACCTACGACCCCGACACTCTTCCCGATGACGTCAAAAAAATGATGGATAACAAATAGATTCAAAGCTGCCACAGGGATCTTTATTAAAAAAAGTATGGCGTCTGGTGCCGTAGTGCACTTATAATACTGTATCGTTATTTGACTGGGGAAATAGATGGCCAGAGGATTAAGCGGTCCCGGAAGAGAATATCTGACTGAAGAAGAACAAAAAAACGCCCCTAAAATCACCAAGGCACTTCTGAAAAGGGTATTTTCCTATCTGAAACCTTACTGGAAACAGCTTGTTCTTGTTATTCTTTGCCTGCTCATTTCCACATCTCTAAGTCTCCTTCCGACGATCCTCACAGGTAAGATCATCGATGACGGTATCATCGGACGAAACCTTAAGATCCTTATTATCCTGATCTTGATGTCATTCGGTGTGACTCTTTTGTCCAATCTTATCGGTGTAGCCCAGGAATATCTGAATTCATGGATATCCCAGCATATTACCTTTGATATGCGAAACCAGATGTATGCCCATTTGCAGTCAATGTCCCAGAGGTTCTTCACGACCAACAACCAGGGCGATATCATCACACGAATGACAAGCGATATCGAAGGAGTTAAAACAGTAATATCAAGCACCTTCACAAGCATCCTTTCAAACTCGATCTCGCTTATAGTTGCACTTGTCGCCATGTTCCAGAAGAACTGGATAATGGCCTTGGTAGGACTTCTCTGTGTGCCTCTCTTTGTTATCCCTACAAGAGCTGCCGGAAAGACAAGATGGACGCTTACCCGTCAGGCTCAGGAATACAACGATAACATCAACGGCATTCTGAACGAAACACTGTCTGTTTCCGGACAGCTGCTGGTTAAACTCTTTACCAAGGAAAAAGAAGAATACCAGAAATACAGCGATGCCAACGAAAAAATGATGAAGCTGAATCTGAAGGAATCCATGGCCGGCCGATGGTTCCGTGTTGCAATAAGCACATTCTCATCCATCGGACCTATGCTTCTTTATCTGGCCGGCGGTATCCTTATCATGAACTATGACAGCACTCTTTCTGTCGGTGACATCACCGTTATGGTCGCTCTGCTTGGAAGGATGTATATGCCGGTCAACAGGCTGCTCAACTTCCATGTCGAATGGGTACGTTCGATGGCACTCTTCACCCGTATCTTCGATTATTTTGACATGAAACCCGAGATCACCAACTGCAAGGATCCTCTGGTACCTGCTGTCAGCCATGGTGAAGTCGAATTCAAAAATGTTTATTTCCACTACAGTCCGGAACGCGAAATTCTGAAGGGAATCAGTTTCCACCTTGAACCCGGGCACAGTATAGCAATAGTCGGACCTTCCGGCGCAGGAAAAAGTACTCTTGTGAACCTTGTTCCAAGGCTTTATGACGTAACTGACGGAGAAGTTCTGTTCGATGGAAATGACGTCAGAAAACTCGATGTAGAGTATCTCAGAGACCAGATAGGCATAGTCACACAGGATACATATCTATTCAACGGAACTATCCGCGAGAATCTGCTTTATGCCAGACCAGATGCAACCGAGGATGAACTGATCGACGCCTGCAGGAAAGCCAATATCTATGACTTTATATCCAGTCAGGAGAAAGGTCTGGACACAGTTGTCGGCAACCGCGGACTCAAACTTTCAGGTGGTGAAAAACAGCGGGTATCGATTGCCAGAGTACTGCTTAAAGATCCTGCACTGATGATCTTTGATGAAGCTACCTCATCTCTTGATTCGATATCAGAAGCCAAGATCCAGGATGCTATCGATCCTCTTATCAAGTCCCGAACAAGCATACTCATTGCCCATCGTCTTTCCACTATCCTTGCTGCAGATGAGATCCTTGTTGTTAAGAACGGAGAGGTCGTAGAACGGGGACAACATAAAGACCTGATCACAAAAGGCGGAGTTTACACCGAGCTTTATAATACTCAGTTCGGCAAGGACCCTGAGAAAAATAACAACAATCCTCCGGTCAAAGCCAAATAAAATCCGACTGTCTCTCTGAATGATTTCCTTTGTATAATTGAATGCAAATGATAATCACTCAGATTCTGTACATACTTCTTCAGTGCACATGGGGTCTGCCCCAGACCCTGGCAGGATTCTGTTACTTTCTGATAAACATCAGACACCCTCATCATTTCTTTCACGGATCAGTCGTCACAGAAGTGTATGGCAACATGTGTGTCTCACTGGGAATGTTTGTATTCGTAGCCTCAGACAGAGGCCCGATAGATAGAACCGCAGACGGAATGCCTGACAACAGCCTTTTCAGAAGACTGATGGTCCATGAATACGGCCACACGATCCAATCGATCATACTGGGCCCTCTCTATCTGTTCATAATCGGAATTCCATCTGCGATATGGTGCAATCTGTCTTATTTCCAGAAACAAAGGGCAGAAAATAATAAATCATATTATTCGTTCTATACAGAACACCACGCCAATATACTCGGGGAAAAAGTGACCGGGGAAAAGGCTATGGGCACGCTATAACAAATATGTCTTTCTTACACATGGAGAATGCCTTATAATCTTACCTGATTACACATACGAGGGGGTTTTGTATGAAACCGCTTATCATAATCAATCCTATTGCCGGCAACAGAACCACCGGTTTCAATTGGCTAAAGATTAAAGAGATCCTTGATGAAAACAAATATGATTATGATCATGTATTCACAGAGTACCCGAAACATGCTTCTGAGATCGCCTGCAATGAAGTTAAGAACGGTCGTACGTCCATCATTGCACTCGGCGGAGACGGGACATACAGTGAAGTCGTAAATGGCATGATGAATGCCGGTTCTGAAAACGATCTCTGTATCGGAGTAATAGCTTCAGGAACAGGCAACGATTTCATACGATCGGCCAAGATCCCCAATGATTTTGAAGAGAACTGCCGAAGGATTCTCAAACCGCACTATGTTCCCATCGATGTAGGGAAGATCGAATATTTAAAAGACGGTGTAAAAGAAAAATACTATTTCCTTAATGCATGCGGAATGGGTTTCGATGCAGAAATAATAAATGACGTTCAGAAAGATATAGACAAAAAGAAAAAACACAGCGGCAGCGGAACAATGCCTTTTGTTAAGAGTCTCCTTAAAGTTCTGCCGTCATTTAAACCCTTCAACGTATCTCTGAAAATCGACAAAGGTCAACCAAAGCCAATGAAGATTATGACCGTTGTGGTCGCAAACGGTGCATACTTCGGAGGCGGAATGAAGATAGCTCCCGATGCAGATATACGGGACAATCTTTTCGATGTTGTGGCAATAAAGGAAATCGGAAAAGCGCGCCTGTTACGTGTATTCCCCAAGATATATAAGGGCAAACATGTAAACGAACCCGAAGTAAAGCAATACATGGGCACCAGGATCGAACTGAACGGACCTGACTATGCGACCGTCCAGGCTGACGGAGAAGTAGTCTGCAAAGGGTCCATCGTTGTCACGGTTGAAAAGAGTGCGCTTAAAATGATGTTCTAGGTATTTTCGTTCTGATAGATACCCGAATACAGTTTATTGCCGATACTGTCCAGTTTAATAAAGACGAGCTGCATTATACGTGCGTTTTTCTTCAGTCTAATTCCGTTCGGATTGCTGACAAGCAGCAGGCTTTCACTTCTGCCTGAATATCCTGCATCCCAGACTGCCGTCTGAAGACTTGCTCCGCAGCGAAGAAGAGTAGAACGTGTTTTGCCTAAAGCCATTACATCCTTGGGAATATTGACGATCTCATTGAATCTCACAGAATATGCTCCCGGGAGCAAATGAATATATCCATCCTCTGCAAATGGGATCTGTTCCTGTTTTGATACCCGTCTCTCACTGTTATTGAAATCGACCTGTCCGGCATCCAGAATCATTGAGACTGACTGAAGAGTCATATCCACACCATTCGGCTGCAGCTGTGTGTCAAAATCCACGCAATCGACAAGGATAGGTCTTTCCCCGGTCATGAGTTTTCTTATGTCTTTGTCAGCAAGTACGCCCATATCTTTCTCCGTTACAACGCTTGATAAGGCTATTTTACATTATCCAGGCGATAAATTATTCATACTGATTCTTGAAGAATGAAGCATCATTTTTTATAATGACATAACAATGCTTCACGTTGGAACAGATATTATTGAGATAGCAAGAATAAGCAACGCCATCAACAAATTGGGGGATGGCTTTCTTAATCGTATCTATACATCTCAGGAATTAGAGTTTTTCCGATTGAAACCTCCGTCACTGGCCGCACGTTTCGCAGGCAAGGAAGCTGTTTTCAAAGCACTGGATTCCGATGTCCTTTACTTCAAGGAAATAGAAATCCTGATGGATTCCAAGGGAAGACCTGTAGTCAATCTTTATGGAAAAACAAAAGAATACGCAGACTCAATGGGAATCAAAGAAATTGATCTCAGCCTAAGCCACACGAGAGAATACGCAGTTGCATGCGCAGTATGCCAATAAAGCAGTTTTCTGTATAATCTAAAATACTTTAACGGAGGAATGACCTATGTCAGGACATAATAAATGGAGCTCCATTAAACATCAGAAAGGAATTGCTGATGCAAAAAGGGGCCAGCTTTTTACAAAGTTATCAAGAGAAATCATCTTAGCTGTTAAACAGGGCGGCGGAAACCCTGACGGCAATGCCAGATTACGACTTGCCATTCAAAAAGCAAAAGACGCCAGTATGCCCAACGACAACATCAAGCGATGTATCGACAAGGGTCTCGGTGCAGGCGAAAGCGCCAACATGTTTGAAGCGGTATTTGAAGGGTACGGACCCGGTGGAGTCGCAGTCATGATCGAAGTCCTCGGCGACAACCGTAACCGTGCAGTCCAGGAGATTCGAAGCACACTCAGCAGAGCTGGCGGCAATCTCGGTGAAAACGGAAGCGTTTCATGGAAATTCAACCAGCATGGTATCATCACGATCGAGAGCGAAGGCCTGAATGAAGATGATGTCATGATGCAGGCTCTTGATGCAGGAGCTGAAGATTTCACAAACAACGGAGATACTTATGATATCGTCACTGCACCTGCTGATCTTGAAACTGTTCGAACAGCTCTTGAAGGTGCCGGTATCAAAGTCGATTCAGCTGAAGTAAACCTTGTTCCCACCAACTATGTATCTCTTGATGAAAAGACTGCCATCCAGGTACTTAAGCTTATCGACAAGCTTGAGGAAATGGATGATGTACAGAACGTTTACACTGACGCCGAGTTCACCGATGAAATAATGGAGAAATACGAGTCTCTTTAATCATGAGAGTACTTGGGGTTGATCCCGGAACCATATCATGCGGATATGGAATCGTTGATGACAGAACAGGTGACCAGAAAGCAGTCACCTACGGTGCTATTAAATGCAAGCAGAGCGCTCCCATGGGGGAGCGCCTTTTGCTTATCTACAATACGCTCGATGAGCTCATCACCGAGCATAAGCCCGATGCCATGGCAGTCGAAAGTCCGTTCGTGGGACAGAATGCCAAAACCGCAATAGCCATCGGCAAGGCACAGGCAGTAGTTTTGCTTCTCGCCGCAAAACATAAAATTGAATGTGTTGAATATCCTCCCAGGATCATAAAACGTGTTGTTTCAAATTACGGCGGAGCAGATAAGACTCAGATGCAGAGAATGGTAAAAATGCTTCTTAATCTTGATAAGATACCTGAACCAAATGACGCAGCGGATGCTCTTGCCATAGCCATGACTCATTTTCAGGAAACACAGATTTCCAGGCTCAATGATCAAATCAGATGATCAGACATGCATCTCCGAAAGAATAGAACCTGTATCGCTCTCTGATCGCTTCAGAGTAGGCATTCTTTATCAGTTCCTGACCTGCAAAAGCGCTGACCAGCATTATCAGTGATGACTTGGGCAGATGGAAATTGGTCTGCATAACATCAACTGCCTTGAATTCAAAACCCGGCAGAATAAAGGTATCCACCCATCCGGAGAATGGATCGACGACTCTGTTTACACTGTGATGCGCAGCATGTTC
>JAEESL010000011.1 GCA_016286345.1 Dehalococcoidales bacterium
GGTCTCCGGTAGGCATAACAAATACCTGGGTTTTATGTTTCAGTCTTCTGAAAGCCTTTGAATGGATGATTCTGTCGCGGTCTCTCTGGAAACAGGTTCTGACGGGATCCGGATCTTCAGGTATTACACGCCCTTTGGAATTAATACTCTGCACCGCAAAAGGGGAGAGCATTCTTTCTCGTTCCTCTGTACGTTGTCTTATCTGATAATTCTCGATTTCCATGAATGATTCCCCAAATGTATTCATATATTATACAGTATGGGTGCGACTCTTTTTCACCAAAAAAAAAGCGCCTGACAGATGCAGGCACTTTGAAATCCGTTTGCAAAAGGTCCGCTTTAATTCGAATCGGAATTTCCGAAGTCATCCAGGTTCAGACTGTCAAGGAAGTCGGTATAGGCTGACATTTTTCCGAGTTCATCCGGGCTTGTTTTGGTCTGTTTTGTACGAGGTGAAGACTCGGTTCCTTTGTCCTGAACCCCGGGCTGGATATTGATATTGGGTGAAGGATTGTCCTGATCAACAGGGATTGCTGCTTTTTCAAGGATGCTTTCTTCTGCATAGATGGGTACAGTATCTCTTGATCCCCAGGTCAGAGCAATAGCCAGTGCATCGCTGGGACGTGAATCAAGTTCTATTTCTCCGTCAGGAGTCTGAAGAAGAATTTTTGCATAGAAAGTATCGTTCCTGAGATCACTGATCACGACACCGTTTACAGAACAGCCGAGTGTTTCAATGATGCTGCATGTAAGATCATGAGTCAGAGGTCGGTTAATTGATTCGTTGTTAAGTTTAAGAGCAATAACCTGAGCTTCCGGCTGTCCGATAAAAATGGGCAGATATCTTTCGTTATTCTTTTCCTTCAGCATGACAATATAAGGAGTGCCGCGCTGAGACATTGTCGGATTCATTAAGCCTGCTCGGAGGCTGTCGATAATCATTTCAATCAATTCAATGACCCTTTCCCAAAAGGGAGAAATTATTCTGTTAATAAATTCTAGATTTAGCCATTTTCAGTGTCAAATAAAAAAGGTGTCAAATCGGGATTTTTCTTAATATTTTTCCAATTTGTACAAATCAGCCAAAATGTATTCATTGCCAAACAATTTGAATGAACTTATAATACTTTATACCCAAGTAAACCATATAAAGGAGTTCTTTAGGCATGTCTATGGACAAGAAAACTGTGGTATGGTTCAAAGAGGTTGGCAAGAACGACATCCCATTAGTCGGCGGTAAAGGTGCCAATCTCGGTGAAATGACTCAAGCCGGTATTCCGGTACCTCCCGGTTTTGTCGTTACTGCTGAAGCATACTATGAATTCATAGAATCAAGCGGTGTTCATGGTAGGATCAAAGATATACTCGAAAATCTTAACATAGAAGATTCCGCAGCTCTTCTGCTTGCTTCTCAAAAAGTTAAAGATATCATTATGAATGCTCCGATGCCTGCAGATATTGCATCGGCAATCAGAGCATATTACGAAGAGATGGGTGAGGGTTTTGTAGCTGTAAGATCTTCAGCAACCGCAGAAGACCTTCCCGAAGCATCCTTCGCAGGTCAGCAGTCTACTTACTTAAATATCAGAGGTTCGGAATCTGTTATCAATCATGTCCAGCAATGCTGGGCATCTTTGTTTGAAGCCCGTGCGATCTACTACAGAGAAGAACAGCATTTCGATCATTTCAAGGTAGGAATCGCCGTACCTGTTCAGAGAATGGTTGAATCAGAGAGCTCCGGAGTTATGTTCACTGTTGAACCCATTTCATCTGATACTTCAAAGATGACAATTGAAGCCATCTATGGTCTTGGTGAAGGTATTGTTTCAGGTGAAGTCACTCCGGATATGTATATCATTGACAAAGCATCACGAGCAGTTCTCACCAGAAATATATCTCATCAGGCAAGAATGCTGGCAAAGAATTTAAATGTTCTTCCCGGTGAAGATCCCAACAGCTGGCTGACTGTTCCTGTTGAAAATCAGAGTGTACCCAAGATCACACCGACAGAAATAGACTTGCTTATTGAAACTGCTCTGAATATTGAAAAGCATTATGGCTGTCCCCAGGATATTGAATGGGGCAAGGAAAAGGGAAAGATTTTTATTCTTCAGACCAGACCTGTTACCACAGTCAAGAAGAATGTTGAACAGCAGGAAGAAATAGATGCAGCTCCTATTCTTGTCGGTAATGCGGCATCACCCGGTTTCGGTATCGGACCTGTTGTTATTCTTTCTGATGCCAATCAGATTGATCAGGTCAAGAAGGGCGATGTACTTGTTGCTCAGATGACTACTCCTGATTTTGTTCCTGCAATGAAACGAGCCGCAGCTATCCTGACAGATGAAGGTGGCAGAACCAGCCATGCAGCAATCGTTTCAAGAGAACTTGGTGTTCCGTGTGTCGTAGGAACCAAAACTGCAACAAAGGTCCTTACTCCAGGTCAGATCATCACTGTTGATGGTGCACACGGTAAGGTTTACGATGGTGCAATCAAAGTCGATGACAAAGATGCAGAAAAAGAAGCTGAATTAGAAAAGCTCCAGACTAAGACCAATGTATATGTCAATCTGGCCCAGCCTGAACTGGCTGAAAAAGTCGCAAAGAGACATGTTGACGGTGTCGGTCTTCTCAGAGCTGAATTCATTGTCAGCCAGATCGGTATGCATCCTCTCTATATGATCAAAGAAGGCAGACAGGAAGAGTATATTCAGAAGTTATATGAAGGTATCCTTCCTTTTGCAAAGGCTTTCTATCCTCGAAATGTCACTTACAGAACCACAGATTTCAAGACCAACGAGTATAAGGAACTCATTGGCGGTGCAGAATATGAAGGCAGTGAAGAGAACCCGATGCTTGGTTACCGCGGTGCCTCAAGATATATTCATGATCCTGAAGCATTCAAACTTGAAATCGAAGCAATCAAACGTGTCCGTGCTGAATATGATAACGTCAACGTTATGATTCCTTTTGTCAGAACAGTCAAGGAACTCAGAACAGTTAAAGCTATTATGGAAGAATGCGGACTTGTAAGATCTGATAAATTCAAGCTGTGGATGATGGTTGAAATCCCTGCCAACGTACTGCTTATCGAGGACTTCCTCTCAGTCGGTATCGATGGTGTTTCAATAGGATCCAACGATCTTACCCAGCTCACACTCGGTATTGACCGCGACAACGATCTTCTTGCCGATACATTCGATGAACGAAACAAGGCTGTCCTCAAAGCTATCAAACACACCATCACCGTTTGTAAGAAGATGGGAGTAACTGCTTCCATCTGCGGACAGGCACCTTCCGTATATCCTGAACTGACTGAAAAGCTGGTCCAGTGGGGCATCACATCTGTTTCAGTATCACCCGACATGATTGCCCGGACACGGGGCATCATTGCCGACGTTGAGAAGAAGCTTAATTCATAATCGGAAAAGAGTATTTTTTAGAGGCCATGAATTAGCTGTTCATGGCCTCTTTTACTTTTAGAAATAAACTATTATATATTTATTTACATTTACAGACAGGGGAATATTAATTATGGATAAAAAAGATATCAAAAAAGTTGTACTTGCTTATTCAGGCGGACTGGATACATCGATTATCATTCCTTGGCTTAAGGAAAACTATAACAACTGCGAAGTGATCGCAGTTTCAGGAAACGTCGGTCAGGCTGATGAACTTGAAGGTCTTGAAGAGAAGGCCAAAAAGACTGGAGCTTCCAAGCTCTATGTTCTCGATCTTACCGATGATTATGTAGACAACTATATCATTCCTACCATGCAGGCAGGAGCTGTATATGAAGACTATCTGCTGGGCACCAGCACTGCAAGACCGTGTATTGCAAAAGGTCTTGTTGAGATAGCACTCAAGGAAAATGCCGATGCTATCTGTCACGGTTGTACAGGCAAAGGAAACGATCAGGTCAGATTCGAACTGGCTATCAAGCACTTTGCACCCACTATGCCTATTATTGCCCCGTGGCGTGAATGGGATATCAAATCAAGAGATGAAGAGATCGATTATGCGGAAGCACATAACGTTCCTCTTAAAATAAACCGTGAAACCAACTATTCAAAGGATAAGAACATCTGGCATCTTTCACACGAAGGTCTCGATCTTGAGGATCCCAGAAACGAACCCCAGTATGAAAAACCCGGTTTCCTTGAAATGGGTGTTTCACCGATCGATGCTCCTGACACTCCTACCTATGTGACTATCGGTTTTGAAAAGGGTAAGCCGGTTTCTCTCAATGGTGAAAAAATGAGTGCCAAGAATATTATTCTGAAGCTTAACAAACTCGGCGGCGAAAACGGCATTGGTCTGCTTGATATCGTTGAGAACCGTCTTGTCGGTATGAAATGCCGTGGTGTTTATGAAACTCCGGGCGGAACTATTCTTTACAAGGCCCATGAGACACTCGAGACAGTCTGTCTTGATAAGATGACCATGCATGAAAAACAGAGACTGTCTGTTACATTTGCTGAGCTTGTTTACAACGGACAGTGGTTTACTCCTCTCAGAGAGGCTCTCACTGCATTCGTGGACAAAACCCAGGAAAACGTTACCGGTACAGTCAAACTGAAGCTTTACAAAGGCAACATCATCAAGGCCGGTATCTGGAGTGACTGTTCACTTTACAGTGAAGATATAGCAACCTTTGGTGCCAGTGACTACAATCAGAAAGATGCGGAAGGTTTTATTAATCTCTATGGTCTTCCCATCAAAGTACAGGCACTTGTAAATCAGAACAAAAAACAGGGATAAGTATGGCTAAGGTATTTATTGACGGCAGTGCAGGAACAACAGGACTGAAGATCCTTCAGCGCCTCAGTTCCAGAAGTGACATCGAACTGAATGTGATTGATGACGAACATCGCAAGGATGCCGATGTCCGACGTGAGTATCTCAACAGATGCGATGTTGCTATTTTGTGTCTGCCGGATGATGCTGCCAGGGAAGCTGTTTCAATGATAGAAAATCCTGATACAGCAGTAATAGATACCTCGACTGCCCACAGAACATCTGAGGGATGGACATATGGCTTTCCTGAACTGACAGGTCAGATGAAAAAGATCGCATCATCAAAAAGGATCGCAAATCCCGGATGTCATGCAATCGGTTTCATATCTCTGATCGCACCTCTGGTACAGAATGGGATCATTGAAAGTGATGCTTTGCTTTCGGCTTTTTCCATTACCGGCTACTCCGGCGGAGGAAAGAAGATGATCGCAGATTATGCGGAAAGGGGAGATATCCTTAAAGCTCCCAGGATGTACGGACTGACTCAGAAGCATAAACATCTTCCTGAAATGAAAGCTGTCTGCGGTCTTTTGAATGAACCTGTTTTCAGCCCGGTCGTTTCATCATACTATGCCGGAATGGAAGTTGTGGTCCCTGTTTTCAGGCAAAATATAAACTGTGGCATTGATGAATTGAAGGAGTTTTACCGTTCATATTATACCGGTAAGGTAGTCAGGTACTCTGATGACAGTGAAGACGGATTTATGTCTTCTGGCAGCATGGAAACCCGCGATGACATGAAAATCAGTGTCTGTGGAAATGAAGAACGAATTTTACTTGTATCCAGATTCGATAATCTAGGAAAAGGTGCATCCGGATCTGCAATACAGAATCTTAATATTTTACTTGGTGTCGAAGAAACAACAGATCTTAATTTGAAGGAGGATTAAAGCGATGAAAAAAATCAATGGCGGGGTATGTGTTCCAGTCGGCTTCAAAGCCAACGGAATTCATTGCGGAATCCGGAAGAATAAGGTCAAGAAAGATCTGTCTTTGATCTGCAGCGAGAAAGTCGGTACATGTGCCGCAGTATATACAAAAAACCTTGTTAAGGGTGCTCCTCTTCTTGTGACAAAGAAGCATCTTGAAAACGGTAAGGCTCAGGTCATCATCTGCAACAGCGGCAATGCCAATACATGCAATGCTGATGGTATTGAAATAGCTGAGAAGATGAGCAGTCTGATCGCCAAGGCCCTTAAGGTAAAAACAGATGACGTTGTGGTGGCATCGACCGGTGTTATCGGTCAGCCTCTTTCACTTGAACCTATCAAAGCTGGTATTCCAGAACTTGTGAAAGGTTTGTCAGCGAAAAACGGAAAAGCTGCTGCCGAAGGTATCATGACAACAGATACTGTCTTAAAGGAATCTGCTGTTGAGGTCACTCTCGGCGGAAAAAAGTGTCATATCGGCGGTATCGCCAAGGGCAGCGGAATGATCCATCCCAACATGGCTACCATGCTGGTTTTCATCACATCAGATGCTGCAATCTCTGCCGAAATGCTTCAGAAGGCATTGTCCTATGAAGCTGACGAAACATTCAATATGATCAGCATTGATGGTGACACATCCACAAATGATATGGTCACAGTTCTTGCAAACGGAATGGCAGGCAATGCATCCATAGACAGTGTGAATGCTGATTACAGAAAATTCCGTGAGGCACTGGGAGTCGTAATGGCAGATCTTTCAAGAAAGATTGCCAAAGACGGAGAAGGTGCCACAAAGCTCCTCGAATGCAGAGTGGAAGGTGCATCAGGAAGAAGGGTAGCCAGAACGGTTGCCAAAGCTGTTATCTGTTCAAGCCTTTTCAAGGCTGCAATGTTCGGTGCCGATGCCAACTGGGGCAGAGTCCTGTGTGCTATCGGATACAGCGGAGCTGATGTTGATGTAAATAAAATCGATGTCTCATTCAGAAGCAAGGCAGGTCTGATCGATGTCTGCAAAAACGGAGCGGGCGTTGATTTTTCTGAAGATAAGGCAAAAAAGATTCTGCTTGAGGATGAAATCGAAATCCTCATTAACCTGAACAGCGGTAAAACCAGAGCAACAGCCTGGGGCTGTGATCTCACATATGATTACGTGAAGATCAATGGTGACTATCGTACCTGATGGAGAAAAGAAATGGACAGTACATTTACAAATAATGAACGTGCAGAAGTTCTGACCCAGGCCCTGCCTTATATCAAGAGGTACAACGGCAAGGTTGTCGTCATCAAGTATGGCGGCAATGCAATGATAGATGATGAACTCAAAAAGCAGGTCATGGAAGATATTGTTTTGCTGTGGCTTATCGGAGTTAAGGTCGTCCTCGTACACGGAGGCGGTCCTGATATCGATGAGCTTATGACAAAACTCGGTAAGAAGCCTGAATTCGTTGACGGTCTCAGGGTAACGGATAAAGAGACTGCAGAGATAGTTCAGATGGTCCTTGCCGGCAAAGTAAACAAGACACTTGTTACTATGCTTCAGATGTACGGCGGTCATGCGATCGGTCTTTCCGGTATAGACGGCGGACTCATCGAGGCAAAGGTTAAGAATGCTGAACTCGGATATGTCGGGGAGATAACCAAGATACGTGTTCAGCCGATCCTGGATCTTTTTGAGAAGAACTATATTCCTGTCATCTCGACAGTCGGATTTGATACTGAAGGCAATGTTTACAATATCAACGGAGATACCGCTGCAGCCTATATTGCCGGTGCTCTCAATGCTGAGAGACTGATAATGATGACCAATATTGCAGGCATTCTCAAGGATAAGAATGATCCCTCTTCTCTTATTCCCGAAGTTTCTGTGGAAGAAACAAAAAAACTGCGGGAGCAGGGCGTCATCTCAGGCGGAATGATCCCCAAGGTTGACTGCTGTATCGAAGCGCTCAACCATGGTGTGAAGGTTGTTGTTATTATGGACGGCCGTGTGCCGCACTCAATTCTTATGGAGCTTCTCACTGATGAAGGTGCAGGTACAATGGTAACAGGAGGCAAACATGAATGATTTTGAACTTGATAAGCTTTATATTGCCGGAACTTACAAAAGATTCCCTGTCGAGATAGTATCAGGCAAAGGATCTATCGTAGAAGACAATAACGGCAAAAAGTATATAGATATGGGCTCCGGTATCGGCGTTACTGCATTCGGTATTGCAGACGAACAGTGGATAAAGGCTGTGGATGATCAGATTCATAAGATACAGCATATGTCCAATCTTTATTATACTGAACCCGATATTAAACTTGCCCAGATGCTGTGTCAGAGAACCGGTATGAAGAAGGTTTTCTTCTGCAATTCCGGTGCGGAATCCAATGAATGTGCGATCAAGGTCGCAAGAAAATATGCTGCTGAAAAGTACGGCAGTGACAGATATACAATTGTAACTCTGAAGAATAGCTTCCATGGCAGAACACTCACAACTCTGGCAGCAACAGGCCAGGATGTATTCCATAAACTTTTCCAGCCTTTGACTCCCGGCTTTGCCTGCATTGACCCAGGTGATATCGATCAGCTGAAGGTGATTCATGAAAAGACTCCTGTAGCCGGAGTTTTGATCGAATGTATACAGGGAGAGGGCGGAGTGATGCCTCTCGATAAAGAGTTTGTTAAAGCACTCTATGAATACTGTCAGGAAAAAGATATTGTGTTCATGGTTGACGAAGTCCAGACTGGAAACGGCAGATCCGGCCATCTTTATTCATATATAGCATTTGATGTAAAGCCCGATGTGGTTTCAACTGCCAAGGGACTTGCCGGAGGACTTCCCTTTGGTGCCACTATGATGGGTGAGAAATGCGAGAATATACTTGGCCCGGGTGATCACGGTTCGACATTCGGAGGCAATCCGGTATGTTCTGCCGCAGCATTGTCTGTCTTAAGCAGAATCGATGACGGTCTTCTTGCCGACGTCAGGGCAAAAAGCAAATATATATTCGATCAGCTCTCAAATGCTGAAGGCGTTGAAAGCGTTTCAGGAATGGGGCTTATGATCGGCATCAAAACAAAGAAAGCGGCTATTGATGTCGTCAATGAGTGTATTGAAAAAGGTGTTTTATGTCTTACTGCAAAGGATAGAGTAAGACTTCTTCCTGCACTCAATATTCCTATGGAAGTTCTTAAGGTGGCGGTTGAAGTAATACAGGATTCCTGTGCTGACTAGAGGCCGTTTATGTTAGACAAGAGTGTAAAAAAAGTTTTAGTTATCGGAAGCGGGCCGATCGTCATAGGTCAGGCTGCAGAATTCGATTATGCGGGAACACAGGCGTGTAAGATCGTAAAAGGTGAGGGGATCAAGCTTGTTCTTGTGAATTCCAATCCTGCCACGATTATGACTGACCACAATATGGCTGATGCCATTTATCTTGAACCTCTTACATTGAAGACTCTTGAAAGAATCATTCTTGAGGAAAAGCCGGATTCCATTCTTGCCGGACTGGGAGGCCAGACTGGTCTTACCATGGCAATGGAACTGGATAAGACCGGATTCCTTAAAGAGTACAATGTCAGACTGCTCGGAACCAATGCCGACAGCATCAGCAAGGCTGAAGACCGACAGATGTTCAAGGATACGATGAAAGGCATAGGTATTCCCACGATCGCTTCAGATACTGCAGAATCAGTCGAAGAAGCTGTTGAAGTTGCCGAGAAGATCGGATATCCGGTCATTATCAGACCTGCGTTTACTCTTGGCGGAGGCGGCGGCGGTGTTGCACATACACATGATGAGATGCTGATTGCTGCACAGACAGGACTTGATGCTTCTCCGATCCATCAGATACTTGTTGAAAAGTATATCGTCGGATGGGAAGAGATTGAATTTGAGGCTGTCAGAGATGCTGACGGCAAATCTATCATAGTCTGCAGTATGGAAAATATCGATCCCGTCGGTGTTCACACCGGGGATTCAATTGTTGTTGCACCTGCGCTTACTCTTCCTGACAGGGATATGGAGATGCTGAGGAAAGCAACGATCAGTATCGTTGATGCATTGAAGATAGAAGGAGGATGCAACTGTCAGTTTGCATATGATCCCAAGACATCAGACTACTATGTCATTGAGGTCAATCCCAGAGTCTCCCGATCTTCTGCTCTTGCCAGTAAAGCCACCGGTTATCCCATTGCCAAAGTCACCACGCTTATTGCTCTGGGATACAGACTGGATGAAATAAAATTTGATAAGAATGCAGTCGGAACCGCAGCTACAGAACCTGATGTGGACTATATCGTTCTGAAGTTCCCGCGATGGCCGTTTGATAAGTTCACCAATGCCAGCAGACAGCTTGGCACTCAGATGAAGGCGACCGGTGAAGTCATGGCGATCGGAGGATCTGTTGAAGAAGCTCTCATGAAAGCAGTAAGAGGAGCTGAAATCAAACAGGAGACATTGAACAGAGTTCCGCTCTCGGATCTTCCCGTAGAGGAAAGACTCAGATCTGTTGATGATGTCAGGATATTCACTATCTTTGAAGCTTTGAAAAAAGGCATATCTGTTGATGAAGTCAGCAGATGTACCATGATCAACAGATTCTTTATTGAAAAAGTGAAGAATCTTGTTGATTATGAAAAGAGTATTGCTGACGGAATTACAGAAGCAAAATATATCGAAGGCAAAAAACTCGGATATACCGATAAAGCACTCGGCATATTGTCCTGCAGCACACTTCCTATGCATCTGAATGCCCATTACAAGGCAGTGGACACATGCAAGGGTGCATTCGGCCCGACCGCCTATTATTACTCTTATTTTGATGATAAAAATGCCGTCAGACCGGTTGAATCAGCGTCAGGAAAGAAAAAGATTCTTGTTCTCGGATCCGGACCTATCAGAATCGGGCAGGGCATTGAATTTGATTACAGCTCAGTTAAATGTGTTGAGGTCCTCAGGGAACTCGGTTATGAAGTTCTTGTTATCAATAACAATCCTGAGACCGTTTCGACTGACTATGATACAAGCGACAGACTTTACTTTGAACCTGTGACATTTGAGGATGTCATGAATGTCGTCAAAGCAGAAGAACCCTATGGAGTTGTCGTTGCATTCGGCGGACAGACAGCTATCAAGCTTGCGCTCAGCCTGGATGCTGAAGGTATCCGTATTTTAGGTACATCTGCGAAAGGTATCGATCTGGCTGAAGACAGGGAGAAGTTTGATGCTTTCCTTGAAAAGATAGGCATGATGAGGCCAAAAGCCATGGCTGTTGAAACCATGGAGGAAGCACTGCATGCAGTTGATGTGATCGGATATCCCGTGCTTCTCAGACCTTCATATGTTATCGGCGGACAGGGAATGAGTGTGGTCCGGACACATGAGGATCTTGTGAATTACATGGAAGCTATCCTTTCCGGAAAAATATCCAATTCGGTTCTTATAGACAAATATATGCCCGGAATTGAACTTGAAGTCGATTGTATTTCAGACGGTACGACAGTTCTTATACCGGGTATCATGGAACATATCGAAAGGGCGGGAGTCCATTCAGGTGACTCAATTGCAGTTTATCCTCCGTATAATCTGTCTGACGTCATGACTGAGAAGATCACTGATGCGTCAGTCAAACTTGCCAGATCCCTTGGAACACAGGGTATTGTTAACATCCAGTACCTTGTTCAGGAGAATGAACTCTGCATCATTGAAGTTAATCCGAGAGCAAGCAGAACTGTTCCGTATATCAGCAAGGTTACCGGAATTCCGATGATCGCACTTGCAAGCAGAGTGATGCTGGGAGAGAAACTCGCAGATCTCGGATATGACAATGGGCTTGCTCCCAAAGCAAAGTATTATGCGGTTAAGGTCCCTGTATTCAGCTTTGAAAAACTCGTTGATGCCGACTCGATCCTGGGCCCTGAAATGAAATCAACCGGAGAAGTCCTTGGTATCGGAAGAACAAAAACGGAAGCTTTATATAAGGGTCTTACGGCCAGTGGAATTGATGTCCATGCTCCCGACAGAAAAACAAAGAACGGCATTCTTATTTCTGTCGAAGACTATGATTACAGTGATGCGATCAGACTTGCAGAGAAGTTCACTGATCTCGGCATGAAATTGTATGCCACTCCC
This sequence comes from Dehalococcoidales bacterium, assembly GCA_016286345.1. Taxonomy (GTDB): domain Bacteria; phylum Chloroflexota; class Dehalococcoidia; order Dehalococcoidales; family UBA1222; genus UBA1222. Next base: position 11,846 of record JAEESL010000011.1, read on the forward strand.
GATACAGCAAAAGCCATCCGTTCACGGGGAATGGAGGTCCAGACTGCCAGGAACGTTTGGGAGAACAATGATATCTACAACCTGATCGATAATCAGGATGTCAGATGCATAGTTTATACCGGAGCCGTTATGGACAGCTCTGTCGGTGATTTCAGAAAGCTGTACAGAAAATCGATGGACATGCATATACCGTGCATGACATCCATTGATACGGCGCTTGCACTGGCAGATGTTATCAGTGCAGTTTATACTCAGGACAATACCAACCTGATCGACATTAACAGATAGAGGTACAATCAGATGGATTTAAAGGGACGAAGTTTTCTTAAGCTTTTGGATTTCACTCCGGAAGAAATTGAATATCTTATTGATCTTGCCGCAAAACTGAAGGCAGAGAAAAAGAACGGTATTCCTCATAAGATCTGCTCAGGCAAGAATATCGCCCTGATCTTTGAGAAGACCAGTACACGTACCCGATGTTCCTTTGAAGTAGCCGCCTCTGATCTCGGTATACATCCGGTCTATCTTGATTCAAAGGGTTCACAAATCGGCAAAAAAGAGAGCATACGTGATACTGCCAGAGTTCTGGGACGAATGTTTGACGGTATCGAATACCGTGGTTACGGACAGGAAATAGTTGAGGAACTTGCAAAGTATGCCGGTGTTCCTGTCTGGAACGGACTTACCAATGAATTCCATCCCACCCAGATCCTGGCGGATTTCCTGACTATCAGGGAACATTTCGGAAGACTGAAGGGAATCAAGCTTGTCTTTATGGGAGATGCCAGATACAACATGGCAAATTCACTTATGGTCGGTTCAGCCAAAATGGGACTTCATTTTGTAGCCTGTTCACCTGCATCGTATTTCCCAAACCCTGAACTGGTAGCCGAGTGTCAGGCAATTGCGCTTACTACCGGGGCTGTCCTTGAGTTCAATGATGATGTTGCTTCCGCTACCAAAGGAGCAGATGTCTTATACACCGATGTGTGGGTTTCCATGGGAGAGCCTGACAGTGTATGGGAGAAAAGGATCAATGAGCTCCGCCCGTATCAGATAAACAAAGCAGTTATGGATAATGCCGGGGAACAGTGCAGATTCATGCACTGTCTGCCTGCCTATCATGACCTCGGAACTGAAGTCGGAAGAAGTGTATACGAAAAATTCGGAATGGACTGTCTTGAAGTTACAGATGATGTTTTTGAGTCGGACAAGTCGATAGTTTTTGATGAAGCCGAGAACCGTATGCACACCATAAAGGCTGTCATGGCATCAACCCTTTAATCACCCGTCAGAAAAGGGTTTATAATCCGTAATTTACGCACAAAAACGGAGTTGTTTTATGGCTCCGATTCCTTGACGTTACCCCTGTGTTTTACTATAATTTCCTAGGTTTATAACGCCTTTGAGAGTCCTATTGAAGGCATGGGACTGACAAAGGTGGAACTTTTTTTAGTCAATCCAGCTTTGCTGGGCAAACTCTAGGCAACTAGGGAATCTATGTAAAGGGGAATAGCTAGTGGCTAAGAAAAAAGGCTGTCTGGGCTGTTCGACGCCTGTGGCAATCATATTGGCAGTGGTGTTGCTGGCAGTTGTTGTTGTAGGTTTGTTGGCAGGCCCGATTGGTAAAGCTTTTGGCGTTAGCGGACTGCCGGAATGGATGTCATTGCAGACACCCGCACCGTCTCTTCCAGCTGAAGGCGTCTTCTCAGTTGGTGGTTTTGAGATCACCAATACCATCCTTGCCACATGGATTACAATGCTTGTTCTCATCTTGCTCTTTGTAATCTATCGCAAGAAACTTTCCCTTATTCCGGGTCGATTCCAGACTATGATGGAAGCCATACTCGGGTATGTCTATGACATCTGTGAAAGCGTTACCGGACAACGAAGCGTTGCCCGCAAATTCTTCCCGTTTGTCTGTACCATATTCCTGTTTGTTGGTTTCAACTCATGGTTAAGTCTCATCCCAGGATACGGGTCCATCACAATCGTCAACATGGAAGGTCACACTGTTGAACTGATTCGTGGTGCAGGCACAGATCTCAACACAACATTAGCGCTTGCAGCAATCACATTTGTAATTGCTGAAATCGTTTCTTTCAAAGAACAAGGCCTCAAATACTTACTTAAATACTTCAATTTCTCTGGTCTTATCGGTGCCTTCAAACAGTTATTTAAGGGTAAGATCGGTCCGTTCTTTATGGATTTAATCGTTGGTATCATCTTATTCATTACTGGTATCATCGAACTCATCAGTGAAATCAGCCGACTTATAAGTCTTACCTTCCGACTTTTCGGTAACATGACTGCTGGTGAAATCCTGCTTGTTAGTATCATGTTCATGGTTCCTTACCTGGTTCCTACCGTATTCTACGGACTTGAAGTCCTGGTCGGTTTCATCCAGGCCCTGGTATTCGCGTCCCTGGCAATTGTTTACATCTCGTTAGGTTACGGCACGGAAGCTGAATAGCCTCGGGATAATACTCAAAAACAAAAACAAAAATTAAGGAGATTTAATCTAATGACCGGTGAAGCAGCAAAATTATTAGGTGCAGGTATTGCTTGTATTGGTATGATCGGCCCTGGTATTGGTCTTGGTCTTATTGGTTACGGTACAGTGCAGGGTATTGCCCGAAATCCCGAAGCCGCTGGCAAGATGTTTGTTGATATGATTCTTATGGCAGGTCTTACAGAAGCTATTGGTATTTACGCTCTTATCGTAGCTATTATCCTTGCCATGGTTATCTAGTTTCATAAGAAAGAAAAATTTTTAAATGAAATCTAAACCTAGGAGGATAAGGTAATATGCTAGATAGTCTTGGCATTCATTTGCCACAATTTATAGCACAGGTAGTTAACTTCGGCGTCCTGTTCATAATACTTTATCTTGTTGGTTATAAGAGCTTCCTCAAGATGATGGATGAAAGATCAAACAAGATCAAGGAAAGCCTTGAAGCTGGTGAACGGGCAAAGCAGGAAGCTGCTGCATCCCAGGACGAAGTTGCAAAGAAATTAGAAGAAGCAACCCGAGAAGGACAGCAGATTGTTGCCAAAGCTGTTGAAGCAGCAGAAGAAGTTAAGAAGAACGCTACAGCAAATGCTAAACAAGAAGCCGCACAGATCATCGAAAAGGCTCAGATTGAAGCCAAACGAGAACAGGATGAGGCTCTCAATGAATTACGAAAAGACGTTGCAGATCTGGCTGTGGTCGTAGCAGGAAAAGCAATCGGTAATTCACTTGATGATAATACTCAGCGCAAACTTATCGACGAAGCGTTGAAGGAAGCTACTGCTTTAAAGCAAGCTTAGCCTAGAAACCAGGAGTGTTAAACATATGGCAATAGGCGTTGAATTACAAAAAACAGCACAGGCTCTTTTCGACATCGCCAAAGCTGACGGAAAAACAATCGAGATCCTTGATGACCTCCGAAAGGCATCCGATCTCGTAAATGAAGATGCAATCCTTGCAAAATTACAGGATTCATCAGTCGGCGGCACTGATAAAAAAGCGTTGCTTGATGAAAGATTAGGCAAGGTTAATCCTGAAGTCGTAAATCTGATCGCAGATTTAGCCGGAAAGGATAAGCTTGCCAGCATTGATGATATTACATTTGAATATCAGAGACTAGTTGATGTGACAAACGGTGTTGCAGGTGCTCAGGTCGCTGAGATCACAACTGCAATTCCTTTGGATGAGGCATACAAATTGGAGATCGGCAAGAAGCTTACAGAAATCGTAGGCTCACCTGTTGTTGTCAAAGCAACAGTAGACGAATCTTTAATCGGCGGCATTGTCATCAGAATGGGTGACAAACTCATCGATCATAGCATCCGACAAAAATTGGACTCTCTGAACAAGGAGCTTGCCTTATGACATCTGCAAACCAAGATATCATTGCAGCTTTGAAGTCACAGGTATCTGCCTTTGATGCAAAACCCAAAGCTGTAGATGTTGGTACTATTGTCACTGTCGGTGATGGAATCGCCCGAATCAGCGGCCTTTCCGGAGCAAGTTACAACGAACTGCTTGAATTCCCTGGAGATGTAATGGGAATGGCACTCAACCTTGAAACCGATGGTGTCGCAGCTGTTATCCTTGGTGATGACAGCCAGCTTAAGGAAGGCGATGAGGTCCGAGCTACCGGACGTGTCGCCGAAGTAAAAGTCGGCCCCGAACTGATCGGCCGAGTTGTTGATCCTCTGGGTCGACCTCTCGACGGCAAGGGTGCCATCAAATCAACCAAAACCCGACCTGTTGAACGAGTTGCACCTAACGTTGTAAGCCGTTCTTCAGTCAACCAGCCTGTCCAGACCGGTATCAAGGCAATCGATGCTATGATCCCTATCGGCCGAGGACAGCGAGAACTTATCATTGGTGACCGAGGTACCGGTAAGACCGCTATCGCTCTTGATACCATTATCAATCAGAACGGCGGCAATCTTATTTGTATCTATGTCGCTATCGGACAGAAAGCCAGCAGAGTGGCTCAGGTTGTAGCCAAACTGGAAGAACAGGGTGCCATGGATCACACAATCGTCGTGGCAGCCAACTCTTCAGATCCTGTTGCTATGCAGTATCTGGCTCCGTTCGCCGGTTGTGCAATCGGTGAAGAATTCATGGAAAACGGACAGGATGCACTTGTCGTATATGATGACCTTTCCAAACATGGCTGGGCCTACCGACAGATGTCACTGCTTCTCCGCCGACCACCTGGTCGAGAAGCCTATCCTGGTGACGTATTCTATCTGCACAGCCGATTACTCGAAAGAGCAGCTAAATTAAGCAAAGAATTAGGCGGCGGCTCACTCACCGCACTTCCTATCATTGAAACCCAGGCCGGTGATGTATCCGCTTACATTCCTACAAACGTTATTTCAATTACTGATGGTCAGATCTATCTTGAATCCGATCTGTTCAACGCAGGTGTACGACCGGCTCTTAACATCGGTATTTCAGTATCCCGTGTAGGTAGCTCCGCCCAGACCAAGGCTATGAAGAAAGTAGCCGGACAGTTGAAAATTGATATGGCTCAGTACCGAGAACTTGCTGCCTTTGCTCAGTTTGGTACTTCCGAACTCGATAAAGCTACCAAGGCTCAGATCGACCGAGGTGAAAGAATTACTGAAGTCTTCAAACAGCTCCAGTACATTCCTATGTCCGTCGGCAAACAGGTAACTATTCTCTATGCTGCCAACAAAGGCTACATCGATGATGTTCCTGTCAAATCTGTCAAAGATTTCGAAGAAAAACTGTTGAGTTATGTTGAGAATCAGCACGCCGATATTATTAAGGATATTAATAGCAACGGTCTTTTACCTGATGAACTTCAGGCAAAACTTGATGATGCTATCACCAGTTTCAAGAGAACATACATTGCTGAGTAGGGTGATTTAAATTGGCAAATGTAAGACAAATTAAAAGACGTATTAAGGGTATTCAGTCCACAGCCAAGATTACAAAGGCTATGGAAATGATTGCTGCGTCTAAGATGCGCAAAGCCCAGGAAAGAGGTATCCAGGGCCGTGACTATGCAGACAAGCTGACCCAGGTCATTTCAGATCTCGTGGGCATGACTGCAGGATCAGGCACATCTTATCCCTTGATGGAACAGCGTGAAAACATCGACAAGATCGGTATCATCCACATCTCAGCTGATCGTGGACAGACCGGCGGTTTGTTGTCAAATCTCAACAGAAATGCAGCCAAGTTCATAGTCGAACAGCATAAACCGACTCAGATCATCTCAGTCGGACGACGAGGCGGCGATTTCATGAGAAGAAATTCACTCGAAGTCATCGCTGATTTCACGAACTTAGGCGATAAACCTAACCAGGTCGATACACTTCCCATCTCCCGTATCGCCACACAGGATTTTATCGAACATAAGCTCGATGCTGTGTATATTTCGTATTCCAAGTTCGTTTCAACGGCAGTACAGCGACCTGTTATCGAACAGCTGCTTCCGATCATTCCTCCGTCAAAGGACGAAGTACAGCTCGTATCAGACTGTATCTTCGAACCCAGCATGGATGAGATCCTTTCGGAATTGCTTCCCAGATACGTTGAAATGAAAGTATATCATGCCATACTTGAAGCTATAGCCAGTGAACAAAGTGCCAGAATGCTTGCCATGCGCAATGCTACTGACAATGCAAATGAACTCATTTCTGATTTGACTCTGGCTTATAACAAGGCACGACAAGAATCTATCACCACAGAGCTGCTCGATATTATCGGCGGCACTGCGGCTATATCTTAGGAGGGTATCAGTGGCTACTGGAAAAATTGTACAAGTCATTGGTTCGGTTGTGGATGTAGAATTCCCTTCTGATAGCATGCCCGATCTGTTCAATGCCCTTGAGGTTGCGAATAGCGATGGTTCTAAGATGACATTTGAAGTCCAGTCTCATATCGGCAACAATTGGGTTCGATGCCTGGCATTTACCCCGACCGATGGTTTGAAACGAGGCGTGGAAGTCGTCGACACCGGTGCACCTATCAAAGTCCCTGTTGGTCATCCATCACTGGGCCGTATCTTTGATGTACTTGGTAATCCTTTGGATGATGGTCCCAGCATTGAGAATGCTGAACGATGGTCAATCCACCGAAAGGCACCTACATTCGAAGAACAGGAAAACTCAAGACAGATGCTTGAAACCGGCATCAAGGTACTTGACCTTATTACACCGTTCGCAAAAGGCGGTAAGGTCGGTACATTCGGCGGTGCTGGTGTAGGCAAGACAGTTCTTATTCAGGAACTTATCCGAAACATCGCTGCAGAACACAATGGTTATTCAGTGTTCGCCGGTGTAGGTGAGCGTTCCCGAGAAGGTAATGACCTCTGGCATGAAATGACAGATTCAGGCGTTATCAAAAACACAGCTCTGGTATTCGGTCAGATGAACGAATTACCCGCTGTCCGACTCCGAGTCTGCTTGACCGGTCTTACCATGGCAGAATACTTCCGTGATATTGAACATCAGGACGTATTGTTATTCATCGATAATGTTTACAGATACACACTCGCCGGTATGGAAGTGTCAGCCCTTCTGGGCCGAATGCCTTCCGCTGTAGGTTATCAGCCGACTCTGGCCACAGAAATGGGTATGATGCAGGAACGAATTACCTCAACCAAGCAGGGTTCAATCACATCATTCCAGGCTGTGTACGTACCTGCTGATGACTATACCGATCCTGGTGTAGTTGCAACATTCGGTCACCTGGATGCTACAATCGCTCTTGAACGAAGTCTGGCAGAACAGGCTCTGTTCCCCGCTGTAGATCCTCTGGCCTCATCTTCCCGAATTCTTGATCCTTTAGTTGTCGGTGACGAACACTACAGAGTCGCCCGAGAAGTCCAGAGAATCCTTCAGAAATACAAGGATCTGCAGGATGTTATCTCAATTCTCGGTATGGAAGAATTGTCAGAAGACGAAAAACTTACCGTTGCCCGAGCCCGAAAGATCCAGAGATTCCTTACCCAGCCGTTCTATGTCTCTGAAGTCTTCACCGGCAGACCCGGCAAGTATGTACCTGTTTCAGAAACCATCCGTGGTTTCAAGGAAATCATTGAAGGCAAACACGATGATCTTCCTGAACAGGCATTCTACATGGTCGGTACTATTGATGAGGCTGTTGCTAAAGCAGCAGAGCTTTAATCGGAGTAAACGATTATGCCCAAAATTAGATTAGAAATAGTGACTGCTGACAGACTGATTTATTCCGAGGATGTCGATTCATTTATCGCCCCCGGTATCAGCGGAGAGTTGGGTATCCTTCCTGAGCATGCCAATCTGGTCACTATTCTCGACACCGGAGTTCTGACGATCGTCAAAGACGGTGAAGAGGATTACATGGCCATAGCCGGCGGTTATATGGAAGTACAGCCGACACATGCAGTCATCCTGGCCGATGCTGCTGAACGCGATTCGGATATCGATCTTGACCGCGCTGAAGCTGCTCGAGCAAGGGCTGAAGAAGCTGCTAAGAATACAACTAATATTGATTCACAGCTTGCAGCCGAAGCTGCCTTGAAGCGATCACTTGTCCGAATCAAGGTCGCCAAGCGACGCACTAACCGAACTCGTAAACCGCCTACACAGTCAGCAGGCTAAACGAAGTTTAAAAATTTGATTGAAAGCCGAGATCAGTACACACTGGTCCCGGCTTTTGATTAAGCACAGGTGGTGTAGCAATGAATGATAACGATGAAATCAAACAGGGTAATGACGGAATTTACCGATGGGTATACGAATACAGTATGCTGAAAAATCCCACAATCCTGTTTACAGTATGGAAAGTCTTGCTGATTTCCGTATTCATTATTTATTTTTTTACTGGCATTATTAACCTTTTTGACGGTTATGATTCATTTTCCGAATTCTGGGATTTCACCAAGGTTTTCCTTTACATAGGTCTTGGCGCTCTGGTACTGGGATTCATTGCATATCTTATTGTTGCAGCAATGTACGGATGGAAGTACATGATCCTCTTTGAAATGAGTGAAACAGAAATCACTCACATTCAGATGAAGTCACAGTTTAAAAAGGCAGAGGCACTTGGATGGCTTACTGCAGCTGTGGGTGCTTTATCCATGAATCCGACAGTTGCCGGTTCAGGTATGCTGGCTGCCACAAGAAATACACTCACTTCCGAATACAAAAAAGTGAAGACAGTCAAAGTCAAACGCGGAAGAAACCTGATCAAGCTTGATGGTCTTCTTTCCCATAATCAGATATATGCAAACAAAAAAGACTTCGATTTTGTTTTGGATTATATCTGTAAGAGGGTTGATGCTAAGGCTATAAAGGATCAGGGGCTCCGGGAAAAGTATCAGTAATTATTTATTGAACAGTCCTTTGACCATTTCTATGGTCATGGTTCCGTTTTCAATGTTGATTTCCTTTATGATATTGCCTTTTGCGGGTATGAGAGCCTCTCTGCCGTCTGATCTGACAACATAAACGTTGTTAGCGTTAGTTTCTATTATCTCTGAAATTTCGCCGATTTTTTCGCCGTCTTCGGTTATTACAGTAAGACCGATTATCTGGTGGCGGTAATACATTCCCTTCGGGAGTTTTTGCAACTCGGCCTCAGTAACTTTCATCTTTTTGTTTTTGAGGGGAAGGGCGGCCTCAGGGGTATCGATTCCTTCCAGCTTCAGTACGATACCGTCGTTCAGTTTCTTTACGGTTTCGATATTGTAGCGTATGCCGTCGATCAGAAAAGACGAACCTTTCTTGAAGCGTTTGGGAAAATCGGTCAGAACCCGTATTTTGATTTCCCCGTGTACGCCCCAGGTGGCAATTACTTCACCTATACTGAATAATTCTTCGTTGTTGTCATTCATGATAATCACAGTATATCAATTCACTGTATAAATAAAAAAGGTGCAGAACAATCTGCACCTTTTCTGAATCGCCTTTAATACTTAAATTAGATGATTTCCATTGAGGCTTTGATACCGGCTTTGGCAGCTTTGACACGAACCAAAGTTCGGATTGCCTGGGCAATTCGGCCCTGTTTGCCGATAACTCGGCCCTTGTCTTCATCGGCTACTGAGAGCTTGAGGACAAGTTCGCCATCTTCATTTGTGTCTTCGCTGACGACAACTGCATCAGGATCGTTGACCAATGATTTGGCAATGTATTCTACTAATTCTTTCATATTAAACAAATCTCCTTAGGCTTTGACTTTGTCGTAAATACCGGCTTTTGTGAAAATGCGCTTTACGGTTTCGGTAGGCTGAGCTCCGTTCTTGATCCATTTGACAGCAGCTTCTTCCTTGAGAACAACTGTTTCGGGATTTGACAGAGGATTATACTGACCGATAATCTCGATAAATGCCCCGTTTCGAGAAGTTGTAGATTCTGCTACTACAATTCGGTAGAAGGGTTTCTTAGGAGCACCAATTCTTCGTAATTTAATTTTTACCATAATTATCCTTTTTTACATATAAAAGTAGTTATTGGTATTATCGCTTAATTACCTTCAAGTGTCAATTAAAAGTATTGAAGTTTAAAAGTATGCCATGATAAGCTTTACAAACAAGGATTTGCTTACGCCTTTCAAATTTTTACAGGGAACACATAAATGTCTGAATATTCAAATAAGATTGAAGACTTCGCAGGGCGAATAAACAGCGCTATGGTGCGTCTTTGACATCAGCGGCAAAGAAGCTAAGCTGAAGGAACTCGAAAAAGAATCTCTTGCTGACGGATTTTGGAATGACAATAACCATGCCCGTCAGGTCATGCAAAAAATAGCAGATATAAAAAAGGAAAGCGATATCTGGCATTCACTTAATGACAGAGTCAGTTATCTGCGCGAATATGTCGATCTGCTGAATGAAGATCCGTCTGTAGAGAATGAGATCAAACAGGAAACAGAAGCCATTGCCAGAGAACTTGAAGAACAGGAATTCAAGCTGGCATTCTCTGATCCCATGGATACACATAACGCTATTCTTTCCATACATGCCGGGGCAGGGGGGACCGAAGCCCAGGACTGGGCCAATATGCTTCTTCAGATGTATACAAGATATGCGGCCCGAAAGGATTTCAAAACAGAAATTCTCAATATCTCTCCCGGAGAAGAAGCCGGAATAAAAAGCGTCGATCTGTCGGTAAGCGGAGAGTATGCATACGGTTATTTGAGAGGTGAGTTCGGTACACACCGCTTGATCAGGCTTTCACCGTTTGATGCAGATCATGCAAGGCATACTTCATTTGCCCTGGTGGAAGTTATGCCTGAAATCGACGATGATGTGACTGTATCGATTTCTCCTGAAGATATTAAAGTGGAAATGTTCAGATCCTCCGGACCAGGAGGACAGAACGTTCAGAAGGTATCCACGGCTGTGAGGATCATTCATGTTCCATCCGGAATCGTAGTAACCAGTCAGAGTGAAAGATCCCAGTTCCAGAATAAGGAAATTGCAATGAGACTGCTCAAAGCAAAGCTGTATCATATTGAACTTCAGAAAAAGGAAGAAGAACTCGCCAAGATAAAAGGAGTTCATGTTTCAGCTGAATTCGGAACACAGATCAGAACCTATACTCTTCATCCATACAGAATGGTGAAGGATCACAGGACCAATTTCCAGTCGAACGACCCTGACGGAGTCCTGATGGGTGATCTCGATGATGTGATATCCGCATATTTGAGATCCGGGCTCAGAAGAACGGTTTAAACGAAAAGGCACTTATGACGAGCATACATAAGTGCCTTTTTTGGCTGACAAATAAGCGAAACGTTTATTTACAATTGCACTTGCACTTGGGCTTTCTTCGGGATGATTTACTCAGTGATTCCGCTATTTCAGGGGAACGCACAACCGATGTCAAACGTTTCAGGTCTTCCATACATACAGGCAGTTTCTTTATTTCTTTAGTTATGCCGTTGATAAGATCTATATGAAAATCATCAGGCTTGAAACGTTTGATTGCATAGTTGGTATACAATCCGTCTGTACTCATTGACAGATATCCTGCGTCATAGAGTATTTTGAGATTTCTTGATGCTCTGGTCTGGGATATATCAAGTGCCTGCATGACCTCACATACACAGCATTCCTGTTTAAGAATCACATTAAGGATTCTCAATCTTGTTTCATCGGAAATTGCCTGTGTTGCTCTAAGTATCATATCCATATGAAAATCCCCTAAAAAAAAAGTGTTGACAGGCTTAATTATAACATCTAGTATTAGTCCAATCATATATGCGCAAAAGTGCATATAGTTGGGGTGAAAGAATGCTGAGAGAGATACTTCTTGGTGGATGGAACGGACTGGTGGATTATCTGTCCTTTCATGTGCTTACATGTCTCGTTCCTGCATTCTTTATTGCAGGTGCAATTGTGGTCTTTGTATCCCAGGGAACTGTTCGCAGATATCTCGGACCGTCTGCGAAGAAAGCAGTGGCGTATTTTGCAGCTTCCGTCGGCGGTTTCATATTAGCTGTTTGTTCATGTACGATCCTTCCTATTTTTGCAGGTATATATAAAAGAGGCGCCGGAATAGGTCCGGCAACTACATTTCTATATTCAGGACCGGCCATCAACGTCATGGCCGTTGTGTATTCTGCACGCCTTCTCGGATATGATATCGGCGCTGTGAGAGCTGTCGGTGCAATTGTCGGTTCTATTCTTATCGGCTGGATTATGTCTGTGATATTCCGTAAGGATGATGTCCTGAGAGACGAATCTATGTTTAATAACTATGATGAAACTCCCACTGTTAAATCAACCGGAGTCGTCATTTGCCTCTTAGGAACTTTGTTCGCCATTCTGGTTTCAGCAACACAGAAATGGTGGATCGTTCTCGGTATTTCATTTGTCGTATTGCTGATCATTCTCATCATGAAGTTCAACCGTGATGATTTAAAGGCATGGATGCTGGAAACATGGGGATTTGTCAAAAGGATTTTCCCGCTGCTGATTCTGGGTGTCTTCCTGGCCGGTATGTTGAAAGTCATTATTCCCGAGCAGTGGGTCTCGACACTGGTCGGGAGCAACACGATCCCGGCTAATTTCATTGCCAGTGTTGCGGGGGTATTCCTTTATACCTCTACTCTTACTGAGGTTCCTATTATCAAG
>JAEESL010000012.1 GCA_016286345.1 Dehalococcoidales bacterium
CGAGTGATTACAAAAAGAATTATTCCCTGTCTGGATGTCAGGGACGGAAGAGTGGTTAAGGGTATCAATTTCAAGGAGCTGGGGGATGTGGCATCTCCGGTGGACCTGGCCAAATACTACAGCGACAACGGAGCCGATGAGATCGTATTCTATGATATTACCGCTTCAGCTGAGGGACGAAGCCTTTTTACCGATATTCTGACTGAAACTGCGGGAAAGGTTTTCATACCGATGACGGTGGGCGGGGGTATCAATACGGTGCATGATTTCGACCGTGTCCTTCAATGCGGAGCAGACAAGGTTTCAGTGAATTCCGGCGCGATCCGGAACCCGAAGCTTGTCGGTGAGGCGGCGCGTGTTTACGGTGATCAGTGTGTCGTGCTCAGCGTGGATGTCAAACGAGTAAACGGTGAATTCCGTGTTTTTGCCAAGGGTGGACGAGAAGACACCGGGATGGAAGCCATAGAGTGGATCCGAAGGTGCGTTGGTGAAGGCGCCGGTGAAGTGGTGGTCAATTCCATTGACACAGACGGTGTCAAAAAAGGGTTTGATATCGAAATGCTGAACGCCGTTTGCGAAGCGGTCCGTGTACCGGTTATCGCTTCAGGCGGAGCGGGAAGAACAGAGGACTTTATCCACCTGTTCAGATCCCTGCAGGGAGTGGATGCGGGACTTGCGGCATCGGTTTTCCATTTCGGGGAAATCAAAATCAATGAGTTAAAAAAGGAAATGCTTCGAAACGGTATTCCGGCCAGAACAGAACAGGAGGAAATCATATGCTGAATCCGGATGAACTGAAATTTGACGCGCAGGGGCTGATACCGGCTATCGTGGTGGACGCAGTGTCCGGGAAAGTGCTGACGCTGGCCTATATGAACCGTGAGAGCCTGAAAATTTCCATGGAGAAGGGGCTTACCTGCTTCTGGAGCAGAAGCAGGCAGGAGCTGTGGCTGAAGGGTGAAACCAGCGGCAATTACCAGCATATCGTATCCATTACAGCAGACTGCGATAAAGATTCACTTATCGTCAGAGTAAATCCCGATGGTCCTGCCTGTCATATGAATACAACATCATGTTTTGAATATCCGGTATATGAGAACGAAGAAAGCAAAAGCTTTTCCTATGAAAGTCTTTTTGAGCTTATCCGCGGACGCAAAACCAATCCGAAGGAAGGCTCCTACACTACCTATCTGTTTGAAAAGGGTCTTGATAAGATCCTGAAGAAGGTCGGAGAAGAAAGCACTGAGGTCATTATTGCCGGCAAGGCCGAAGACAAAAAGGAAACGATTTACGAGATTTCAGACCTTATTTATCATCTGATGGTACTGATGATCAACAACGGTATTGAAATCGATGACATCAGCAAAGAACTGGCATCACGCCATGTGATCGATAAAAAGATCAAGCAGGAGAAGATGACTGATTAGCCGCATTCCTGAGGGTATCGCCGCTTAATCTGTATGTAGTCCATCCCGTCATCGGACGTGCGCCTTCTGACAGATAGAAGTCTATGCTTGGTTTATTCCAGTCAAGGCATACCCATTCCATTCTTCCGTATCCCCTGTCGACTGCAATTTTGGCAAGTTTTTCAAGAAGTGCCTTTCCATGACCTCTGCCTCTGTACTGGGGAAAAACAAAGAGGTCTTCCAGGTACAGTCCGCTCCTGCCGACAAATGTCGAATAATTATGGAAAAACAAAGCAAAACCTACTTCTTTTCCGTCTTCCATTACAAAAAGAACTTCCGCAGCCTGCTTATCGAAGACCCATTCCTCAATGAGTTCCTTTGAATTTACCACTTCATCACTCATGTTCTCATATTCAGCTATACCCTTGATAAAACTGAGAATCAGATCAGCATCTTCACGCACGGCAAATCGAAATGTTCTTTCAGTCATATTAATCACCCTGGTTATATTGCTTTATAATTATAATGATATAAATGCTAATATAAGATTAACAGAAAATACAGGGGGATTTTCCATGGCAACTTACAAAGCAGAATGGCGAGATCTTAAACTGCCTTCAGGTCAGCAGTTTTCAATCGGTATTTGCGGAAGATCAAATACTGTTTACTATATGACTTACGGACTTGATCCTCTCAAGAAGCTATTCCAGTCAGAAATTTTATTTGACGGAAATACTGAATGTTCAAAAGGAAAAAACTGCCTGGATAAAAGCTGTCCCTTCAACAAGACAACCAATGCGACTATTGCTGAAATGTTTGATGTCAGCGAAGATGATGAAGTTGATGAGGAAACACAGAAACAATGGGACGCGAAAACCATCGTAGACTGCTATGTGAAAATGGCAGCACAGATATCCAAAGAACTTCAGATGGAACAAAAAACAGACAAGGAAGAATAAGCCAGCGAAGAGATTCGAACTCTTGACCGACGGTTTACGAAACCGTTGCTCTGCCGACTGAGCTACGCTGGCATACGACTACTTAAACAGCGGAGTGCTGAAATATCTCTCGGCAGTATCCGGAAGAATCGTAACAACAGTTTTTCCGGGGCCGAGTTTCTTGGCTAATTGTAGCGCAGCAGCGACATTTGTTCCACTTGAAATGCCGCACATCAGACCTTCCAATTTAGCAAGTTCCTTGGCTGTCCGGATAGCATCATCATCAGTGACAATATAAACTTTTGAATAGATCTGAAGATTGAGATTCTTGGGAATAAGACCATCACCGATGCCCATCTGCAGATGAGTGCCAACTGTTCCTCCGGCAAGAACAGCTGCATTTTCAGGTTCAACAGCCCATATCTCTATATCGGGATACTGTGCTTTCAATACTTCTCCGACACCCGAGAGTGTGCCACCTGTTCCCACGCCGGAACAGAATCCGTCTATCTGCCCTGCAACCTGTTCCAGGATTTCAAGGGCAGTATGATGTTTATGAGCAAGCGGATTATCGGGATTTTCGAACTGCTGTGGAACATATACTTTAGGATCAGCTTCTGCCATTTTTTCGGCAGTTTTCAAACATTCATCTATCGCTTTGCCGATATTTCCTTCATCGTGGATCAGAATAACCTCTGCACCGTAATGCTCGACAAGCATTTTTCGTTCATAACTGACAGAATCGGGCATTATGATGATTGTTTTATATCCCTTGACAGCTCCCACCAATGCCAGACCTATTCCCTGATTGCCGCTGGTAGGTTCAACAATGATCGAATCCGGTTTAAGAAGGCCTCTTTCCTCTGCCTGTTCGATCATGTTCAATGCGGTTCTTGTCTTGATCGAACCGCCGACATTGAGTCCTTCATATTTAACGAGGATATCAGCCATATCCGGCGTTACCATTTTTTGCAATTTGATCATCGGTGTATGTCCGACTGTCTCCAAAATATTGTTGTAATACATGATCATTCCTATCCCAAAAAACGTAATATTAAGAATAATAACATTCTATCTTAAAAAAATAATAATTCTGTTGTTCTAAACAAGTATTGTTATTAAGTATAATAGTTTCGAAAATGAAACTTCTGTTTAAATATCTCAAGCCTTATGCACTGCTTGTCATTTTATGTATAGTTTTCCAGCTTGGAAGAGTATATGGAGAACTGCAGCTTCCGACAGTAATGAGCCAAATGGTGACAGTCGGCATACAGCAGAATGGTTTCGAGGCAACATCACCCCATGTCTTACGAAACGAAGATATGGAACTTCTGTCTTCTTTTATGACAGATGATGACAAAGAAGCTTTCACGTCAGCATATTCAACACAAAAAGATACTTCTGTCAGAAACAATCTTGAACCAGACAGTAAAGAAATAGACAGAATCTATGTCACAAGCTGTTATGCAATCCTCCAGTGCTACAGAGAACAGAATCATATATCCGGTGACACGAACATCAGTGACATATATTTGAACAGATCATCTTTAATCGCTGCGGATGCATCAGTTAAAGATGGTTTTATCAATGAAGCACAGGATCTGTATCTCCATACTTCTGTTACAAAACAGACAAGCATAGCTTTTTCCAAGTTCATATATGAACAGCTTGGCGGTGATACCCATGAATTCCAAATGGATTACATACGTAGCGCAGCCAAAGATATGGTAATGTATCTGATTTTCATTCTTTCATGTCATCTCTTTCTGGGATTCTGTGCAATTAAAACCGCAACCGGTGTCGCAGCAGACATTAGAAACGACCTGTTCATTAAAACAATCAGTTTCTCAAACACCGAATTTGATCATCTTTCAGTAGCATCGATCATAACCAGATGTACAAACGATATTCAGCAGATACTCAGTCTTCTTATCACAACTCTGCGCCTTTTTCTGTTTGCCATTACGATGTCCATCGGTGCGCTTATCATGGCTATCCGAACAAGCCTTCAGCTCAGCTGGATCACAGGCTTAACAGTCGTAATACTTTTGGCAATCATTGGAACACTGAACGGGCTGGTTATCCCCAAATACAAGATCATTCAGAGAATAATTGACCGTATTAACCAGATCAGTCGTGAGAGCCTGAAAGGTTTACTTGTTATACGTGCTTTCAGGAATGAAAAGTACACCGAAAATCTGTTCGACAAAGCGAATTCAGACCTGCGGGACAAATCATTATTTACTCAGCGTACACTTGCCCTGATGAGTCCTGCAATGACATTGCTGATGAATCTGTGCACTATTCTAATTCTCTGGATGGGAAGTTCTGCAATTGCAGCTTCAACTCTCCCGCTGGGAGACCTTCTGGCATATATCCAGTATTCAAGTCATGTGGTTCTCAGCTTTAATGCCTTGGCAATGATCTTTACGATCTTCCCGCGTGCCATCGTATCGGCAGACAGAATCGGTGAAGTGCTTCATACAAATACCCAGATAAAAGACGCTCCCGGATGCGAAAATCTCACAGATTTCGACGGAAAAATAGAATTCAGAAATGTCTCATACACATATGGGGAATCCAAAAGAGATGCTCTTTACAATCTTTCATTTACGATTGAACCTCATAAGACAACAGCCATAATAGGTTCCACAGGTGCAGGCAAAACAACACTGGTCAATCTTATTGTCCGATTATACGATTCTGCCAGTGGTGAAATACTTCTTGACGGAACGGATATCAGGAAAATATCTCTTAAATCTCTCAGAGATAATATCAGTTTTACTCCTCAGAAGAGCATTCTGCTGCAGGGCGATTTTGCTTCAAATATCAGAGTCGGCAGGAATACTGCAACCGACGAGGAAATAATAAATGCTCTTGAGACAGCTCAGCTAAAGGATTTTGTACTTAGAAGTGAAAAAGGCATCTATACAGATATTTCCCAGAGTGGAATCAACCTGAGCGGAGGACAGAAACAGAGAGTTGCCATCGCCCGTTCCATAGTAAAACATGCCCCTGTCTATATTTTTGACGACAGTTTCTCTGCTCTTGATGCCAAAACAGATCACAATTTAAGAAAAGCCCTCAGGGAAAGCCTTAAGAATTCAACAATAATAATCGTTGCCCAGAGAATAAGTACAATTATTGATGCAGATCAGATAATTGTGCTTGATGAAGGTGAAATAGTCGGCATCGGGACACACAATGATCTGATTAAAAGCTGCAGGACCTACAAAGAAATTGTTGAATCGCAGATTGCGAAAGGAGAAGGATAATGGCCGGACCGATGTCTTCTTCTTTCAATTCACCAAGAGGCGGATTACCCAGAGAAAACGCTATTACCCGTCTTCAGAAATACAAGACTAATGCAAGCATCAGGAAAGAACTGAAACGTATTTTCTCATTGCTCATGCCGTTTAAATGGGCTCTGATCGCTGTTTTTATTCTTGCGATTCTGTCTGTTGTCTTTTCAGTCATAGGTCCTCTGTTTATTTCCGATGTCACAGATGAACTGGCTGACGGAGTTCTCCGCATTATCAGAGGTTCAGATTCAGGAATAGACTTCAAATATGTGGGACAGACATTACTGTTCCTGATAGGAATATATGTCACGAGTGCCATCTTTAATCTGATTCAAAGCCTTATGATGGCAAAGATAACGACCAGATTCTCATACAATCTCAGAAAGAAGATCCTTCATAAACTCAACAGATTACCTGTCAGTTACTACTCAACCAGTGTTCAGGGAAACATTCTGTCCATCATCACCAATGATGTTGATACTGTTGAGAACGGATTAAATACATCTATCACAAAAATGATATCTTCCATCGTTCAGATCATAGGCATAACGGTCATAATGTTCACAATAAGCTGGCAGATGGCATTAGTGGTACTGGGCATCAGTCCTCTTTCGGTCATTGTGGTATTTATTCTGGTCAAAATATCCCAGAAACATTTCAGAAACAATCAGAGATATCTCGGCAAAGTCAACGGACAGATTGAAGAATTCCTCAGCGCACATGTGATCCTTTCTGCATTCAACTATGAGGAAAGTGCTTCAGAATCATTCAGGAATAATAATGAAATACTCAAAGGTCACTCCTTTAAAGCAGAGTTTCTTTCAGGTCTGATCTATCCGTCAAACAACTTCATCGGAAACCTGAGTTTCATTCTTGTATGTATAATCGGGGCAATTAATGTGACATCCGGAGTTATTTCCATCGGAAATATCCAGGCATTTATTATGTATTCAAAGAGTTTTAACCGCCCTATCATCGATCTTTCCAATATTTCATCCCAGCTCCAGAGGATGGCTGCTGCATCCGAACGCATTTTCGGTCTTCTGGAAGAGGACGAAGAAAAAGAACCTGAGAATAACACTCAGTTGCCAGACAGAATTAAAGGTGAAGTTGAATTCAGACACGTTAAATTCGGATATCATAAAGATAAGACCATTATTAAGGACTTCTCTCTTACCGCTCATGCCGGCCAGAAGATCGCTATCGTCGGACCTACAGGCGCCGGCAAAACGACTCTGGTCAAGCTGTTGATGCGTTATTATGACCTCGACGGCGGAACAATACTTCTTGACGGACACGACATTGCGGAATACGACCGCCACGAAATAAGAAAATACTTCGGAATGGTACTTCAGGACACATGGCTGTTCAAAGGAACTATCAAGGAAAACATCAGATACGGAAGACTGGATGCAACAGATGAAGAAGTGATAGAAGCAGCCAGAACAGCTCAGGCAGACAGTTTCATTTCCACACTGCCCCATGGGTATGATCTCGTAATAAACGAGGATTCAGATAATATCTCCCAGGGTCAGAAACAGCTGCTGACCATAGCGCGTGCTGTACTTGCAGATCCTCCGGTGCTGATCCTTGATGAGGCAACCAGTTCCGTTGATACACGAACAGAAGTCCTCATTCAGAAGGCCATGGATAAACTGCTCGAAGGAAGAACTTCCTTCATTATTGCGCACAGATATTCAACGATCCGAAATGCAGACATGATCCTTTGCATTAATGACGGTGAAATTGTTGAACAAGGTTCACATAGAGAACTTTTTGAGAAAAACGGCTTCTATTCATCCCTATACAAAGATCAGTTTTCTAACCTGACAGACAATGACACCTTATAGACTATGTCCATTTTTGGTTGTAAAATTATCATCAGAAACATATGGGAGGTGTACCAATGCAGTCAGATATTATTGGTAAAATCAACAAGGCTAAAATGTACGCTGAAGAGCCCGAAAGAGTTTCTTTCCTTGAAATGGCAGTTAATTTTCAGGGAAAAAATGATACTCACATGGTGTCATTGAAAGACGATAAATGGAGCTGCACCTGCAGTTTCTTCGAGACCAGAGGTTTCTGCTGTCATACACTTGCAATGGAAAAAATCCTTGAAAAAATGCTGAAACCTGAAGATAAAGTCAATTTCTCAAAAGCAGAGAACGCTTAGAGAACCTGAATCTTTTTGCTGGTTAACTGTTTTATTCCTTCATTGTTAGGATCGGGTGTTTATTTTTTCTCGAAATAGTCCAATGCCTCACCAACAATGAACAGTGATCCTGTTATGCAGATAAAATCCGATATTTCCAGAGCCTTAACGATCGATTCTTTCACCGTGGGCTCTGAAAATGTTTTTATGGGTTTATCTTTCAGATAGTCAAATAAAACGTCCGGATTTTTTGCACGGGGGTTGTCTGCTTTTGTAACAATAATGTTGTCAAAAAACGGACCGAGTATATCAAGAAAACCTTTGTAGTCCTTGTCATCTGACATTCCCAGTATCATTGTTCTTTTCTTTGTATTGCTGAATACTTTAAGCGCTTTACAGAGTTCCGTTGCTGAAACAACATTGTGAGCACCGTCGAGAACGACTGTCGGTTCCTTCTGGACTATCTGGAATCTTCCTCTCCATTTGATGGTACTAAGGCCTTCCTCGATAGTTTCTTTTGTTACTGCTTTTTCCTGCAGTGTCTCAAGAGCAAGCACTGCCAGTGATGCATTTTTGGCCTGATAATCACCCAGCAGAGGCAGATGAACATCATAGTCATCTTTCATACCATGGATTATTAGGTTCATGACTGATGTTTCAGCATTCTGATCGAGAATCTCATATGTGACATCTCTGCCGACTTTATACAGCACAGACTCCTTTTCTGCGGCAAATCTTTCAATCACTTCATCTGCTTCAGGCAGCTGGGCAGCAGAAACAACCGGAACACCTTTCTTGATGATTCCGGACTTTTCCCTTGCAATTGCAGCAATAGTACTGCCGAGTATGTCAGTGTGATCCAAAGCAATTGTTGAGATAACTGAAACTTCAGGAATAATGATATTGGTAGCATCAAGCCTTCCACCGATACCCACTTCCATCACGCCGTATTCTGCCTGCTGGGAAGCAAAATAGTACATTGCAATGCATGTCAGTGTTTCAAAAGTGGTTATTCGTCCGAATTTGTTTTCTGAATTGATATGCTCAACTGCAGATGATACGGCATTGGCGACCTCTGTAAGCTTCTGTTCTGAGATCATCTTGTCATCATAAACTATTCTTTCACGCGGAGTGATCAGATGTGGGGATGTATACAGTCCGACTTTACCAACAGAAAACTGCAGCACTCTTGCAATCATTGCGGACACACTGCCCTTGCCTTTTGTTCCGGCAACATGGACTGATTTGAATTTTTTCTGAGGATCACCGAGCTGTTCCATCAGCGCATACATTCTGTTCAGATCAAAATTCTGACTCGATCGGTTATGAGTCATTTTTTCATAGTCGATCAGACCAAAAATAAAATCCAAAGCTTTTTCATAATCATGTATATACATATCTTTTACACTTTTCTTATTACCCCGATCACTCTTCCCTGGATTACCACATTAACGGCAGGTTTCATAATCGGTTTCATTTGGCTGTTTGCGGGCTGAAGACGTACCATGCCGCCTTCCTTGAAAACATATTTTAATGTGGCGCTGTTTTCATCTTTAATCCATACAGCACCCATTTCACCATCATTCAGATCCCGGGTCTGTTCGATAAGAACTATATCACCGTCATTTACAAAAGCATCAATCATCGAAAGGCCTCTGACCTTGAGCGCATAAACATTATGATGATTGCCAATGATGTATTCATTAACATCGATTTTGTCTGCAATGCTGCCGATATCCCATACTTCCTCGTCAGGAACAGGTATAGGTTTCCCAGCTGCAATCGTGCCGAGAATGGGAATGCCAACGGTATCATCAGCAAGGACAATTCCCCTGGTACGGCGACCGTCCTTTTTTATATATCCCTTTTCGACAAGTGAATTAAGTGAACCATGAACAAGAGAAGGAGATGAAATGGCACAGCGCGACTGTATATCTCTTACAGTCGGAGGATAGCCGAACTCTGATCTGTATGCTCTTATGCATTCCAGTATCATTCTTTCACGGTTATTAAGATCATCACCTGCCACACCAATACCTCTTACTCTTTGAAACACCAATAATTATAGTAAAAAAATCAAATTTTTTAACAAATTGCAGACTATTTTAAATTATGTCAAATAACTGCAATGAATACATCTGATTCTTTATGTATAATTCTTTAAAAAACAAGGATAAATAAATGAAAGCACTGCTTCAAAGAGTTAAATCAGGTTCAGTGATAAGCAATGGTGAACTCTGCGGAAAGATTTCCAAGGGACTTGTCATACTGCTTGGAGTTGCAGCAACTGATACTGAAGAAGATCTTGAATATATCGTCAATAAAACTATCAACCTGAGGATATTTGATGATGAGAACGGAGTGATGAACCTGTCCGTTCTTGAAACAGGAGGAGAGGCACTGGTAGTCAGTCAGTTTACCCTTCTGGCAAGTACGAGAAAAGGACGAAGACCGTCATATATAAATGCTGCGAGACCTGAACTTGCCGTTCCGATGTACGAAAGCTTCATCGAAAAACTCAGAGAAGCAGGAATACACACCGAAACAGGCGTATTCCAGACAGAGATGACTGTGAACATAGAAAACGACGGACCAGTAACCATCATGCTGGACAGCAGCGACAGACTTCTCAGCAGAGACTAAATAGTAAGAGCATCGACCAATGCATCGATATCAGAATTCTTTACTGATACAATGACCTGGTCTCCGGCCATATAAAAAGTCTCAACATTCGGTCTGATAAAAGGTAACTCAGCCCTGTATATTCCGACCAGGACAGCTTTGTCAGGAAGCTTAACATCCTTAACAAGCTGATCGACACAGTGTGAATTGCTTGGGATGGCTATCTTGATCAGAGAAGTTTCCGTTTTTTCATTTACATATAAAGTCTTGAAAGCGGTCTTGACCAAAAAGCCTTCGATTTTTTCAAGCATAAGATCAACATCGCTGACAATGTTATCAACGCCCATCTTAAGGAAGATTTCCTCATGATCGGGATTGTGTACTCTGGAAATAGTCCTTTTTACATTGAACTTGCCTTTTGCAATCTGACAGGCAATAAGATTGTCTTCATCTTTTTTGGTTGTTGCAAAGAAGATGTCAGCTCTGACCATACCGGCCTTTTCCTGAATGGTAACTTCACATGCGTCGCCCAGGATCACTGAATCATCACCAATCTTTTTACCCACCAGGTCTGCCTGGATCTGATCGTTTTCAAGGATAAGAACTTCATTGCCCTGTTCAGACATTCGTTTGGCAAGGTTTGACCCAACCTGACCGCCGCCCATAATCACAACATACATAGTACTATTCGGCCTCCTTTACAGAATCAAGCAGAGCATCCACAAATAAACCTGCAATCAGAAGAGTGGGACTCAGCGTGATAATACCGGATGCCTCAAAAACATCGCTTCTGTTAGGGTCATATGTTCGGCAAAGAACATGCGGGACACCGAAGATATGTTTGGCAATTTCAGCTGCCATAATGTTTTTATTGTCATTCTGGGTAACAGCAATGAATGCATCGGCCTTATCGATTCCGGCCTTGATAAGTGTTTCAGGATCGAGACCGTTGCCAAGAAGAGCTTTTCCCTTGAAAGACTGGGGAAGTTTCATAAAAGAACTTTGTGAAACATCCAGAACAGTTACAGAGTGTTCGTGGCTATCGAGAAGTGAGGCTAATTCACTGCCGACTCGGCCACAGCCAAGTACAATAACATTCATAGTTTATTCCTCGCTGTTATCTAACTGCTGGTCAAGAATTACACGGCACGGAGCGTTCTCCATAACATATGGAGCCACGTCCCCAAGGCTGTATTCTCCAAATTCCTGTTTGGTTTTAAGAGTCAAAACTATGAGGTCGGCATTGAATTCCCTGGCATCATCAACGATTGCAGGGCCGGCTTCACGTGCCTGTTTAACATCAGGAGTAAAATCACAGGCATACTTTTTGAACATTTCGGCATTGGCTTCTTTAATATCGGCAAGCATGGAAGATGCTTTGACAATTTCGCCTGTAAGATCAGCATCCACAGGAAGTGATCTGTCAATTTCAATAACACGCAGACCTATAATCTGACGTACAGTTTCAGTTGACCTGAATATTGAGCACGCCAAAGCTAAAGCATACTCATCTCTTTTATCGCCCATGATAGGAACTATTACTGTCTTAAAATCATGTTGCATGTTTTGAATTATAACATTGAAAAACTGAAAATCAATGCCATAGAAGATTTCAGCCAAAACACATATTTATAATGAAGATGTGATGTTATATAATGAATTTTTGTTTGAATGTGACAGCATAATACATATGTTTGCCCAGTGGAACATATTGTGTTACAATGCATGTTCGGTTAAATATAAATTAAAAAATGAACTAGACCTTGGAGGGCAAATTCTTGGCAGATAATACCACAACAATTAAAGAACTTCTTGAAGCTGGTGCACATTTCGGTCATCCTACCAGCCGATGGAATCCCCGAATGAAGAAGTACATCTTCACAAAACGAAACGGCATTCACATCATTGATCTTGAAAAGACTGCAATCATGCTTAATGAAGCATGTGAATTCATCAAAAAGATCGCCGGTGAAGGCGGCAAAGTTCTCTTTGTAGGAACCAAAAAGCAGGCTCAGACAATCATTGAAGAAGAAGCAAAAAGATGTAACATGTACTACGTTAACCAGAGATGGATCGGCGGTACTCTTACAAATTTTGCAACCATTCAGAAGAGAATCGACTATTTGGTTCAGTTAGAAGATCAGAGAGACAAAGGCGAATTCGCCCGACTTCCCAAGAAGGAAGCTCAGGATCTTAATGAAGAAATCGAAGAACTCAATGTCCAGTTAGGTGGCATCAAGGAAATGACCGCTCTTCCTGCCGCTCTTTTCATTGTTGATCCTTCAAAAGAACAGATCGCAGTAGCAGAAGCACAGAGAGTCGGTATTCCTATTATCGCAATGGCAGATACCAACTGCAACCCTGATGTAATCGATGCCCCTATTCCTTCAAATGATGATGCTATCCGCGCAATCAAACTTATTGCAGGCAGATTAGCCGATTCAATTCTTGAAGTAAGTGGCGGACAGCCTACTGTAGAAAAAGTTGATCTTCCCGCTGCCGAGGAAGAAGCTGCAACTGAAGAAACTGCTGACTAAGGTTTATATTTAATTTTCATCTACATATAAATGAAGGAGACTAAGATGGCAATCTCTATCGATCTCATTAAAGAATTACGAAGCATTACAGAAGCCGGCACCATGGACTGCAAAAAAGCACTTGAAGAATCCAATGGTGATCTTAAAAAGGCTATTGAAATAATCCGTGAAAAAGGCGCTATCAAGGCTGCTCAGAAAGCAGAACGAGTTACCACTCAGGGTCTTGTTGAAGCATACGTCCACGGCGGCCGAATCGGTGCAATGGTTGAAATCAACTGTGAAACCGACTTCGTTGCCAAGAACGATGGTTTCAAAGAACTTGCTCACAATATCGCCATGCAGATCGCTTCAATGGAACCTGAATACATCAATCCTGAAGATGTTCCTGCAGAACGAAAAGAACAGCTTGAAGAAGGTCAGATTATCGACTTAATGAGCCAGCCCTTCATCAAGGATCCTTCACGCACAATCAAAGACATTGTTGTTGATTGCATTGCCAAATATAAGGAAAATATCAAAGTAGCTCGATTTGTTCGATATACTATTGGTGGAGCTGCAAAAGAAAACAAATAACCTAATAGGAGCTGAATATGCCTACTCCAATTTATAAACGAATCCTGCTCAAGTTGAGTGGAGAGGCTTTCAAGGGTAATACCCCCTATGGTATTGACGCTGATACGCTGGAACAGACTGCAAAACGTGTCAAAGTCGCCCATGATATGGGTGTTGAGATTGCAATCGTTGTAGGCGGCGGAAATATTTGGAGAGGGGCATCAGCTCAGCGAGAAGGTTTTGACCGGGCATCGGCAGACTATGCCGGCATGCTTGCTACAGTTATCAATGCCATATCTCTTCAGGATGCTCTTGAACAGCTTGGCATTGATACCCGTGTTCAGACCGCAATCAATATCCAGCAGGTCGCTGAACCATTTATCCGACGAAAAGCCATCCGTCACATGGAAAAAGGCAGGATCGTTATCCTTGCCGGCGGTACGGGTAATCCATATATGACAACAGATACCGCAGCTGCGCTGCGTTCCATTGAACTCAGTGTTGACCTGCTCGTAATGAGCAAGAATAAAGTTGACGGAGTTTACGATCTGGATCCGCGCAAAAATCCAAATGCCAAGAAATTCAAGAAGCTTACTTTCAGAGAAGCAATAAACAGAAATCTGACCATTATGGACACAACTGCACTCACCATGTGCATGGAAAATAAAATTGCTATCAAAGTTTTCGATATTTTTGAAGGCGACAGCCTTGAAAAATTATTGAACGGCGAAGAAATAGGCACAACAATCACGGTTGATTAAAAGGAGGAAAAATGGAAGAAATTCTTAAGAATGCTGACCAAAAAATGGCTGCAACTATTGAAGCCCTGAAAAAGGATTTCATGACTGTCAGAACAGGACGTGCAAGTACAGCTATTGTTGACAACATCAGAGTTGATTATGAAGGTGTCCCTACTCCGATCAACCATCTTGCAGTTGTTTCTGTTGCAGCAAGCAACATGATTACTATTCAGCCATGGGAACACAAGACCATTGCCTTGATTGAAAAGGCAATTATGGCCAGCAACATCGGTATTACACCTTCAAATGACGGTGTCACAATTAAGCTGGTGATCCCGCCATTGTCAGAAGAACGCAGAAATGAACTGGTCAAATCCATCAAAAAAATGAATGAAGAACAGAAGGTTATTCTGAGGAATCATCGAAGAGATGCAATGGATGCAATCAAAAAACTCGAGAAAAACAAAGAGATTTCCCAGGATGATCTCAAACGCGGTGAAGCCAAGCTTCAGAAGATCGTTGATAAATACATCGCACTTGCCGATGAAATGACAGTAACTAAAGAAAAGGAACTCCGACAGGTATAGTTTTATCCTGCTCTTTCAGCACAGAGCCCGGTTTGTTAGTAACAAATCGGGCTTAATGCTACAATGAACTTATGAATAAAATTGAACAATTGCCCAATCATGTCGCAATAATAATGGATGGTAATGGCAGATGGGCTACAACCAAAAACCAACCAAGACTTTTCGGACATAGCGCCGGAATCGATGCTGTTTTACGTACTCTCAAGTATATGACCAGTATTGGAATCAAGTACGTTACTCTCTATACTTTCTCAACTGAAAACTGGAACAGACCATCTGATGAAATAAACGGACTGTTTGAACTGCTCCTTTCAGGATTTGCTGAACATGCTGAAAAACTGAACGAAAACAACGTAAGGGTACTGCACACCGGCAGAACTGATCGTTTGAGTGCCAAAGTAATGGATACGATTGAAAAAACAAAAAAGATGACTGAAAATAATACGGGCTGCACACTTTGTCTGGCAATAGATTACGGTGGGAAACAGGAAATAACAGATGCTGTGAAGAAAATCATAGCAAAGGGAATACCTGCTGACCAGATCACAGAAAAAACAATTGAAGACAATTTGTATGTACCCGATATGCCTCCGGTTGATCTGGTAATCAGAACTGCCGGTGAAAAAAGGATATCAAATTTCCTGATATGGCAAAGTGCATATGCCGAATATTATTCAACAGA
This sequence comes from Dehalococcoidales bacterium, assembly GCA_016286345.1. Taxonomy (GTDB): domain Bacteria; phylum Chloroflexota; class Dehalococcoidia; order Dehalococcoidales; family UBA1222; genus UBA1222. Next base: position 15,519 of record JAEESL010000012.1, read on the forward strand.
TACACTTTGGCCCGATTTTGATAAAAAGGACATAGATAAAGCTTTGGAAGAATATTCTATGCGTACCAGAAAATTCGGAGCTGTATGCTAATGAAAAACAGACTTATTACAGCTCTGATTTATATACCTTTACTTGTTGTCTGCATATATTTCAATAACCGCCCATTACCGCTGGCGGCTGCAATTCTGAGTCTTTTCTGCGCATTGGCACTTAAAGAATTCTATTCAATCGCAAAAAGATTTAACGCCAAACCCAATTATATTATTGGCGCCATCTCGGTAGTTGCAATGTTCTTTGCTCCATATACTGATGTCCATGATCTTCGGATAATCATACTCGTTATTACCGTATTCATTGCCGCAGTACTTTCGATGAGAGATAAGGATTTTGAAAGCGGAGCCAAAAGCTGGGTTTGGACCATTGCGGGTGTCGTGTATCTCGGATTTCTCCCCAGCTACTTTGTTTCACTAGGGTTATTGAATGAAAAAAGCACTGAATTGTTCTGGACTATTTTCACAGTTTTCGGTATAGACACTTTTTCATTCTTTATCGGATCACTCTTTGGCAAACATAAGTTTGCTCCCGCGATCAGCCCTAAAAAATCCTGGGAAGGTATTGTCGGAGGATTTATTGGTGCTTACGTTGTAGGACTTGGCGTATGGAAATGGCTTGATATGCCATTGGAGCTCTGGCAGAGAAGCATCATTCTTTTTGTAATGTTTGTGCTTGCAGTCTTAGGAGATTTATTCGAATCATATCTTAAGCGTTCTGCTAACGAAAAAGATGCGTCACATTTACTTCCGGGACATGGTGGATTCATGGACCGATTGGACAGCCAGGCCTTCTGTCCGATAACCGTCTATTATTTCCTTTTGTTTATGTAAAAATTTTATCGGATTAGCTATTATTTAATCATGAAGAAAAAAATAGCGCTGTTGGGGTCAACAGGTAGTATTGGCACCCAGACATGTGATGTTGTTGCACATCAATCTGACAAGTTCGAAATAATTGCTCTTGCCTGCGGGCATGACAGTGAATTATTTCGAGAACAGGTTCGGACATTCTCTCCGAAATACACTTATACTGCAGACAAGCCCGATGGCATGAAGCTATCAGATTTAGCCACTCTTGATGAGGTTGATATCGTAGTTATTGCAACACCAGGTCACTCCCCTCTTGAGGCCGCCATTAACGCATCATTGACCGGAAAAATACTTGCTCTGGCCAACAAGGAGGCTCTTGTATCTGCCGGTGAACTTATCAATAAAAACTGCAAAGCAAGCGGAAGTGTTATACACCCCATCGACAGTGAGCATTCAGCGATATGGCAATGCCTTGCCGGTGAAGAAGAGATCAGCCGGATTATTCTCACTGCATCAGGAGGACCATTCAGAAAAACTCCAAAGGAAGATCTCAAAAAAGTCACTCCGGAGATGGCACTCAAACATCCTTCCTGGCAGATGGGACCAAAAGTAACCATCGATTCTTCCACACTGATGAATAAGGGGCTGGAGGTAATTGAGGCATACAGATTATTTGGTACGGCACTGGACCAGATAGAAGTCCTTGTACATCCACAGAGCATAATCCATTCAATGGTCGAATTTGTCGACGGAGCAATAAAGGCACAAATGGGACTTCCGGATATGCGTTTACCGATACAGTATGCTTTGAGCTATCCCCATCGGCTTGCAAATCCGATTCTTAAATCCATGAACCTGAAGGATCTTACCACACTCGAATTTGAACAGCCTGACACTGATAAGTTCCCATGCCTTGACCTAGCAAGAAAAGCTGCAAGGCTTGGATCAACATATCCGACTGCTCTTTGTGCTGCAGATGAGATCGCAGTTCAAGCTTTCTTGGATAAAAAAATAGAGTATTTGGACATTCCTGTTCTGATCAATCAGGGACTTGAACACAATAAGCCTGTCCAAAGCTTAAGTGCTGAGATAATCAGAAACACGGATATTGAAACAAAAGAATATGTGGCAGGTTTAATCAAATAATGACTGTACTTGCAATTATAGTAGCTATCTTATGCTTTTCTTTTATCGTATTTTTCCATGAATTGGGACATTTTTCAGTTGCAAAGAGCTTCGGAATCCGCGTTCAGGAATTTGGAATAGGATATCCTCCGAAAATGTGGGGAGTTCAAAGAGGCGAAACAACTTACTCCATAAACTGGCTTCCTTTCGGCGGATTCAATAAGTTTTATGTTGATGAAACAGGTGAAGATAAACACAATCTTGATAATCAGCCATACTGGAAAAAAATACTTGTCTTTCTCGCCGGATCATTTGCAACTTTCATTGTTACCTTTTTATTTATATTTCTGTCACTGATTATTCCTCATGATGCAGTTGCAGGCGGAAACATTTCAGTAGCTGAAGTTGCGGCAAATTCTCCGGCCTACATATCCGGACTTGAAACTGGAGATCTTATTCTTGAGGCAAACGGCATCAAACTGTCGTATGAAGTAGGTCTTGCCGAAGCTATTAAAGATAAACTTGATCAGGAAAACATTCTGGTTGTGCAGAAAAAAGACGGATCTGTTGTAACGATCACAATAATCCCCCGAAGCAATCCTCCGGAGGGTCAGGGTGCTATCGGTATAACTGCCCAGATAGTAAATTACGATATCGTTCCCGTTTCAACTCCTTTCTTTAAGGCTATTCCGGAAAGCATCATTCAGACGTTTTCACTTTACGGTGCCTTCTTTGCTGCGATTGGATCATTATTTACCGGAGGAGCAAAACTTGACCTGACCGGTCCGGTTGGAATCGTACAGCTCACAGGGGAAATTGCTCAGTATGGCATGGCTTCCGTCATGCAGCTGATGGCTATTCTCTGCATTAATCTCACTGTGCTTAACCTCCTTCCTGTTCCAGGATTAGATGGCGGACATATTCTTATTGCAATAATCGAATGGATAAGAGGCAAAAGACTGTCAGATGACACCAGAAGCAGGATCACAATGATCGGATTCATACTGATGATTATACTCATTGTAATTGCATCCTACTCGGACATCTCAAGACTAATTACAGGAGAAAAACTGCTGCCATGAGAAGACAATCAAAACAGCTACATATAGGTAATGTACTGGTCGGTGGTGATGCTCCCGTTTCTGTTCAGAGCATGACAAAGACTGACACACACAATATTGAAGCCACTGTCAGACAAATCAAAGAACTCGAGGACGCAGGATGTGAAATCATCAGACTTGCAGTTTTGGATGAAGAAGCTGCGGTTGCTCTCCATGAAATCAAAAGACAGGTATCTATCCCCATAGTTGCAGATATACATTTCGATTACAGACTTGCAATCCAGGCTATCAAATCAGGTGTGGATGCTCTCAGGCTGAATCCCGGCAATATCGGAAGCAACGACAGAGTTGAAGCCGTCATCAGAGAAGCCAAACCACGTGAAATACCTATCCGTATTGGTGTGAATGCCGGTTCACTTCCAAAGGATCTGGCAGATCAGGATATGCCTCTCCATGAAAAAATGTCTGTTGCTGCACTAAGACATGTAAAGATACTCGAAGACCTCGATTTTGATCTTATCAAGGTATCGCTGAAAGCTTCCGATGTACTTACAACAGTGAAGGCATATGAAACCATTGCAAAACAGATACCCTATCCTTTGCATATAGGCATAACTGAAGCAGGAACAGAATACTGCGGAGTAGTAAGAAGTTCGGCAGGTCTGGGTATTCTGCTGAATGAAGGGATCGGTGACACGATGAGAGTATCGCTGACTGCCGATCCGCTAAAAGAAGTCAAAGCCGCATATGAGATATTGGACGCACTGAATATCAGATCACGAAAAGCAAAACTCATCAGCTGTCCGACATGCGGAAGAACACAGGCAAATGTGTTCAGACTGGCCAAGGAAATGGAAGAAGCTCTGGAGACCGTATATAAACCGATCAAAGTTGCCGTGATGGGTTGTGCAGTGAACGGACCCGGTGAAGCCAAAGATGCGGATATCGGCGTTGCCTGCGGTAAAGGAATGGGCATTCTGTTCAAGCATGGCGTGGAATTCGCAACCGTAAAAGAAGACGAAATCATCCCCAGAATGCTTGAGGAAATTGAGAGATTATAGTTACATTTTCTTATTTTGGGAATAAAAACTATTTTCCTAGCTTAAGTTATCAATAATCGGTATAATAACTTGGTGGAAAAAAATAATGACTAAGATTGCAATAACTGCAGACAGCACATGTGATATGCCTGTCGAACTGCAGGATAAATATAATATAAAGATTATCCCTCTTCATGTGACTGTCGGGACCAAAACGTACAGTGACTGTATAGATATAGAGGCAAAGGATCTGTTTTCTTACTATGACCGAACACAGAACCTGCCTAAATCGTCTGCTCCGTCACCTGCGGATTACATTTCTGTTTTTCAGGAACTGACAGATGAAGGGTATGAGATAATACACTTTGCCCTGAGTTCTAAAATATCCAGTTCCTACAGCAATGCACTGTTCGTTGCCAGAGACTTCCCGAATGTACATGTTATCGACACTCTCAATATTTGCGGAAGCAGCACTTTACTGGCCATTGAAGCAGCAGAAATGGCGGCTGCCGGTGCTGAAACAGAAGATATTATCAGGGAAATCGAAAAAGATATCCGTCTTGCATCAACATCTTTTGTTGTGGATACGATGGAATATTTATACAAAGGCGGCAGATGCGGTTCACTGGCCGTCATGATCAATAATGTACTGGATATCAAACCCTGTATAGAAATGAAAGACGGGGCATTCAGTGTAGCCAAGGCATACAGAAAACTACCAAAAAAGCTTATATCCCAATACATCGATGATGCCCTGAAAAAGAGAAAATCCGTCTCAAATAAACGAATATTTCTTGCAGACACTTTCTATGATGAGTCCCTTGCGGAATATGCTTATTCCATTCTCAAGGATAAGTATGGCTTTGAGGAAATCATCACCAACAAAGCAGGTTGTATTATCAGCACCCACTGCGGACCGAATACCATTGGTCTGTTTTTCATCGATAAAGATTAGCCATCGGATTTCTGCTTTCCGCATATCTTTTTCTGATATCTGTATAAGATGATCAAAATAATGATATTATTTGATATATACAGAGGCAGATTATGAAATATTTTGGAACATCAGGTATACGAAGATTAGCAGATGAAAAACTGATAGATATTGCATTTATTACAGGCTTTTCGCTGGGAATGCAGTACAGAAGAGTTCTTGTAGGTACTGACACACGTCTGACAAATGAAGCCGTTAAATATGCACTGATTTCAGGCCTGCTGGCCACCGGTGCTGATACATATGATGCCGGAGTTGTACCCACACCAACACTTGCCAAAGCAGGAAAGGGCTTTGACTGCACGGCAATGATAACCGCATCACACAATCCTCCCGAGTACAACGGCATCAAACTGCTTAACCCTGACGGTTCTCCCTTCACTGCCAGCCAGCAGCAATTCATTGAAAATAACCTTGAGAACAGATACCTTCCCCCTGTAGATTACGTAAAAAGTACAAGACTAAAAACGTATACGACAGCTGTTGAAGAACATATTGCTGCAATCAGAAAACAGATACCCTGCAGTTTTAATTCGATTAAAGTAGTGCTTGATCCTGCAGGAGGAGCGGCAACCTCAATTACTGAAAAACTTCTCCGTGAGATAGGCTGTGACCTGACTGTTATCAATGGTGAGCCTGCCGGAATCTTCCCCAGACCTGCAGAGCCTACCGCTGAAAACCTTGTACAGCTTTGTGAAAAGGTTAAGGAAACAGGTGCAGCACTTGGCATTGCGCATGACGGCGATGCTGACAGAGTCATGGCCGTTGATGATAAGGGAAGATTTATCCCCGGAGACAAGCTTTTATGCATGTTTGCCGATTTCTACAAGGCAACAGAACTTGTCACGACTGTTGATGCATCCATGGCAATAGAAGAAAGAGGATACAAAACATACAGATGCCCTGTCGGTGACAACAATGTCACAGAAGAAATGCTCAAACGCAATGTATCCTTCGGCGGAGAAACATCCGGTGCCTGGGTATTCAGTGAAATGTCACTGTGTCCTGATGGAATATATGGAGCGGCAGTTCTTCTTGAACTGGCTTCCATGCGAAAGCTTTCCGAATGGGCAGACAGCATTCCAAGCTATCCTATGATCAGAAAAAGCATAAAAACGACCATTGATTTCAGTGATCTTGAAAATGTTCTTACTTCCTACTGGAAGAATGCCAGACTGGATAAGATCGACGGATTAAAATACTCATTCGATGATGCATGGGTACTGATTCGAAAATCCGGAACGGAGCCCAAGGTCAGAATAACAATTGAAGGCAAAAACAATTTACGGGTCAATGAGTTATATCAGGAAGCAGAAGATTTTGTGAGGCAATTGTCATGAAAGCAGTAATTTTTGCAGGCGGTGAAGGCCGCAAAATGTTTCCATTTACAGACAGCAGACCAAAAGCCATGCTGCGGATTGCTAATAAGCCGCTTGTAGAACATGTACTGCTGACAGCGATCGAAGCCGGCCTTAATGATTTTGTTTTTATCATAGGATACAGGAGTGAACAGATAAGAGATTATTTCGGCGATGGTTCGAAATGGGGTGTAAAAATCACCTACCGTTCACAGGAAGAGCCTATCGGAACATCCGATGCACTCAATCATGCCCGCGATATCCTCAAAGATCCATTCGTAGTAATACACGGGGATGTTGTACCTGATGCAGAGAGTCTGAAGGAAATAATAAACTGCAACGGATACGCAATGGGCGTCAAACCCATGACAGACACCCGTGATTTCGGTACTGTTATCGTTGAGGACGGAATTGCCAGAAAAATCATAGAGAAAGCTCTTGTTCCCGAAAGCAATATTGTTAATACAGGCATTTACAAGCTTGATAAAGCAGTATTTGATGCCATTGATAATACTGATATATCCATCAGAGGGGAATATGAATTAACTGAGAGCCTTCAGACTTTCATTGAATCCGGTGCCAAAATCAAATGTGTTGAAATGAAAAAATGGCTCAGCATAACACATCCCTGGGATATTCTTACCATGACGGAACAGTACGTACCTGCAACATTGGAGAATGAGGGTACTGTTGAAGAGAATGTCCATATCGATGGAAATGTTTCCATTGGCAAAGGATCTGTCATAAGAGCCGGAGTTTACATTACCGGTACAGTCATAATCGGTGAAAACTGTGATATCGGACCTTACTGCAGGATCCGCGGCACAACGACTATCGGAAACAATTGCCATGTCGGATCTTTTGTGGATATGAAAAATTCAATTATTATGGACGGATCAAAAGTTCCTCATCTTAATTACATCGGAGACAGTGTCATCGGTGAAAACTGCAACTTCGGTGCAGGTTCAAAAATAGCCAACTTACGTTTTGATCATAAAGATATCGGGCAGAGCGGTCGTCATAAACTGGGTGCCCTGGTCGGAGATAACGTCAATGTCGGCATCAATGCATGCATCAATGCCGGAACAATCATCGGAAATGACGCAATAATCGGACCGGGAGCAGTTGTTTCACAGAACGTAATGCCTAAAAGCAAGGTGTTTTAATCATGAACAGACAAGCAATCATTTTAGCCGCAGGTGCCGGCAACAGAGCCAAACCATTTACAGAAACCCGTCCTAAATGCATGTTCGAAATTGCAAACAAACCGCTTCTATACCGTGCGATAGATTCGTTAATTCAAAACGGGATCAGAAATATTATTATCGTAGTCGGATATAAGAAGGAACTTATATTCGATTATCTTGCCAGTGTCCAGTTCAAGGATGTCGAGATCAGTTTTGTGGAGCAATCGAAACTTCTGGGGTCCAGTGAGGCTTTGCTTGAATGTGAACCATACCTTTCCGATGATGATTTCATCGTGCTTCCGGCAGACAAATACTATACTGCTGAGACGATAGCACCGATCATTTCAGCCAAATCCCCTACCATGCTCACACAGAACCCCAACCTGCCCGTATATGCAACAGCCAGAAATTCTATGGGGCAGATAGCTATCGGCAGATTCAAACATTCCATGGATGAAGATCCTATCGATACACGAATCTACTGTTTGAATAAATCCTTATTCAATAAGATGCATGGTTTCATGAGCATCAACCAGGCATTTAACAATTTACCTAAAGAAGGAATCAATATCTACAACATAGCAACTCAGGGTATCTGGGCTGACCTTGTATTCCCATGGGATATCATTACGATCAATGAGCTGGATCTTAAAACACTTGAGCCTCAGATCAAGGGAACATTCTCTCAGTCTGTAGTGATTCGTGGAAACGCAATCATTGAAGAGGGAACCAAGATCGGAGCGAACTCATCACTGACCGGCAATGTCTGTATAGGTAAAAAATGCCGGATCAAGGAAAATGTCGTTATAGAAGGTTCAACCAGCATAGGAAACTCCACCATTATTGAACCTCTTACCTACATTTCCAATTCAGTCATCGGTGATAATGTTCATATCGGTGCAGGCTCGATCATAATCGATTCAATCATAGATAACGATACAAACATAGGAATAAGATTCACTTCCGGATCAGCAAATGCGGAGGTTAAAATCGGAAACGAATACTATACTCTGCAGATCGGAAGCATGATAGGCA
>JAEESL010000013.1 GCA_016286345.1 Dehalococcoidales bacterium
CTTTAAAAGCTTTTCTTGATAAATATGCAGAATATGTCGAATTCTGCCAGCTCCAGATAAACTATGTCGACTGGACACTTCAGAAATCCAGGGAAAAATATGATCTTGTTTCAAGTTATGGGCTGAAAGTATGGATCATGGAACCCGTCAGGGGCGGTAGACTTGCAAAACTTAACGAAGAGCAATCCGATCAGCTGAAAAAATTGAATCCTGAATACAGCAATGCTGACTGGTGCTTCAGATTTGTTCAGGAAATGGATAATGCATACATGACATTGTCCGGTATGACAAGCATGGATCAGCTTGAAAGCAATCTTAATATCTACAAGGATCGTAAACCTCTTACAGAAGAGGAACATGCCGCACTTGAAAAGATTGCGAAGGAACTGACTTCCCTCGGTCCCCAGTGTACTGCATGCCGGTATTGTGTTGAAGGATGTCCCAAACATATCGATATTCCGCGAATCATGAATCTATATAACGACCTTTTGTTCTCACCATCCATTTCCATTGATATGAAAATTGCCGCAATGGATGATGATCGAAGACCGGCCGCATGTATAAAATGTGGTAAATGCAAAAATGTATGTCCTCAGAAACTGGATATACCTTTTGTGATGAGTGATATCACTGAACGAATGTCACATATGAAATCATGGGCTGAACTATGCAAGGAAAGACTGGAAGCGGCAAAGAATTCTAGGCCGTAAATCTATCCCATTCTTCACATAACCCCAGAAGCTGGACCGGAAGATATGTCAGTGCCGATCTCATCAATGCGCCTGGAATAGGGTAATAAGCACCTGCTATTGCTCCTGTGATCGAGGCAAGTGCAGAACTATCTCCGCCCATTGAAACGGCATTACGTATTGCATCTTCAAAGCCTGTTGATTCCAAAAAGGCTTCAATTGCTATAGGAACAGTCTTATTGCAGGAAGGATCACTTTTGTACTGGTCTCTAATATCTGCCAGACTGAAATCCAGCGGATAATAGTTGATTGATATTGTTTCGCGGATGCTTGCTGTGTTTGTTTGATTCAAACATAGCGAAATGCACCGGCATACGGCTTCAGCACCTTTGACTGCCTGCGGAGTATTATGAGTCACTACGGTGACAGCCTTACTGTATTTGGTCATATCAACTGAATTGCAGAATGCATATCCCACCGGACTGATTCTGATAGCAGCTTCATTGCCTGTGCTTTTGAATGCTTCTGCATTATCATCTTCCAGCCATTCCATATATTTCTGGCTGTACCCAGCATCAGGGAACATTCTTCCTAATACACGCAAAAAATTCGATACATTATCAGACAGCAGCTTGGCTGATGAAGGTTCGGAGCCGTTTCTTATATTGATTACTGCTTTTGCAACAGCAAGCGTCATCACCGTGCATTCTGTGTAATGACTTTCATCGGTGAATAATTCGAAGTCTTTGGTTTTGATCTTTTCAGATGTTAATCTCGATCCGATAATATCCCCGATAATCGCTCCGAACATTGTCTGTCCTTCTAACTGAAGTAAATATAAATCAGGATACCTACCACGATCAGGATGATAAGAAGGATCATGATTATACAGATTCTGACTACGGAGTCGCCTCCGAGACCTCCTCTGTTTGAACCCTTCTTGGTATAGTTTCTGTAATCATCACTGGGCATATAGGAATCATAAGATCCGCTTGTTCTGCCGTAGCTGGAACTACTCCATTTGCTTGAATAACCGCTGTCATAACCTCCGCCCATATAGCTGCTTTTTCCGCTGTACATGCTTGATCTGACATCACTTGGCATATCATCAGACAGGCTGCTTGAAGGAGGATAATAACCTGACGTCTTCGGTGTATAACTATAGGGAGTAGATGTGTTTGAAGCACGGTTTACTGCACTGAATACGTCACTGTTTGAAGTACCGGTGTATGTATTTGTCGGTCTTGGCTGTACTGGTGGCATAAATGTCTGTACAGGCTTGGTTGCTCCGGGTAATGCAGGAGATACGGGTGATGCCGGTGATAACGGTGAAACGGGTGAATTATCTGACGCAGCCTTAGGAGCAGCAGTCTGTTCAGTCGTATCAGTGTTTATAGCTTTACCGCAATGCTTGCATACATTGCCTGAATCTTCTCTTTTTTCTCCGCAGTGGGGACAGAAACCGAAATCCTCATCAGTTTGTCCCGGAATGCGTGTTCCGCAGTACGGACAGAAAGTAAGATTTCCTCCGAACGATGCGCTATCTAAATCATGACCACATTTAGGGCATATTTTTTCCATACTTAACCTCTATTATAACCATTATAGCAATAAAAAAGTTTTTAAAGTATTTTTGTACAGAAAGTCTTTCTGTGTTTTGAACAAATACCGTATTTCTTTATTGCTGTTTCATGTTCTTCAGTTCCATATCCCTTGTTCTTTGCAAAACCGTAATTGGGATATTCCTTATCAAGTTCCATCATCAGATGGTCCCTGGTTACCTTTGCAATGATCGAAGCTGCTGCAATCGATAGCGAAACAGCATCTCCATGTGTCAGATTCATCTGGGGGATCGGAAGAAAGGGGATTTTGAAAAAATCCACAAGAGCAGCTTCAGGAGGAGGATTTATTCCCATCAGTGCGTTCTGGAGTACGTCCTTACCACATGCCGATATGCCTCTTTCATCTATTTCAGATGCTTCGATCACTGCAACTGCATATTCACAGTTTTCGATAATAAGCGGATACAGTTCCTCTCTTTTCTGTTCAGTCAGCTGTTTGCTGTCATTGATCTCTGACAGCCATGGAAGAGTTCTGTCCTCAGGGAGAATGCATGATGCCGCAACGATTGGCCCGGCAATGCATCCTCTGCCGGCCTCATCCACTCCGGCGATCCTTCTGAAACCATTGGAAATGAGTATGTCTTCGTTTTCAAACGACGGTCTACTCAATTAATCCTCCGCCAAGCAATACATCGTCTTCGTAAAACACGGCCGACTGACCCTTGGTCGGTGCCCATACTGTCTGATAGCATTTAACGGTTGCTCTGTCTTTTTCTTTTTTGACAGTGCATTTCATCAGAGGAGCCTGATATCGTATCTTGACGAATGCTTCAAATTCATCATCTGTTTTGACCAGCCAGTTGGTATCGCATATCCCGAATTCAGTGGTGTACAGACTGTCATGATCGGTCACTGTAATGGAATTTGTTTCCGGATTAATGGATTTAACATACAGTTTACTGTTGATTTTGGTATCAATGCCGTGACGCTGACCGACGGTGTAATGAGCAAGTCCTGTGTGTTTGCCGATGACATTTCCACTTTCATCCAGAATGTCACCCTCTACGGAATGGTAGTACTTTTCAACAACTGATGAATAATCGTTGTTGGTAATAAAACAGATATCAAGACTGTCCTTGCGGTCCTTTGATGAGATATTATGCTCTGCAGCGATCTGTCGTACATCACGTTTTGTAAGGTTTCCAAGAGGGAACAGGATCTTTTTTATTACTTTGCGGTCAATGTTATACAGGAAATATGACTGATCCTTTTTTGAATCGACACCTTTCATTATTCTGCCGTTCTGTGAGATGGCATAGTGCCCGGTAGCGACATAGTCAAAACCATTTTCCATGGCGTAGTTCACCATGTAACCGAATTTAATCAGTCTGTTGCATCTGATGCAGGGATTGGGAGTCGATCCGTTATGGTATTCATCACAGAAGGGTCTGATGATCGTATCCGAAAATGTGTTTCTTAGATCAAGAGATATAAACGGAATCTTAAGTTCTGATGCTACTTTTTCTGCACTGGAACCATCAGAATCATCTGTCATTTTCATCCAGCATGCAGTGACATCAAATCCTTTTTCCTTAAGCAAAAGAGCAGAAACAGAAGAGTCTACTCCTCCGCTCAAACCAAGCAATACTTTCTTACTCATTCAGTTTTTTCTGTACATGCTCCCATATTATTTCGCTGATCTTTTCAGCATCCAGTGTTCCGTCTATTACAATAAAACGCTCCGGTTCCTGTTTGCTGATCTTCTGAAATCCTTTGCGGACTTTTTCGTGGAAACGGATGTCTTCAAGTTCTATCCGGTCAAGTTTATTTGTCTTTCTTTTGAAACAAACCCTTGGATCTATATCCAGGAAAAATGTGATATCAGGTTTGAGTCCTTTTGTGCCAAGATTGTTGGCATTTCTGACAGTTCTGAGGGGAATGCCCCGGCCGTAGCCTTGGTATGCCAGTGTTGAATCGGCATATCTGTCACATATGACGATTGTGCCTTTATCCAGTGCAGGTCGTATGACTTCTTCAACGATCTGAGCACGTGATGCATTAAAGAGAAGCAGTTCTGTTTCGCCCGATACGGGAGTATCGTAGGTTGCCTTCAGTATGCGGCTTATCTCTTCTCCGATTTTGGTTCCGCCGGGTTCATGAGTAAGAAGACATTTCCGGCCTTCGCTTTTCAGCTTCTGATACAGGATCTTACTCTGTGTTGATTTTCCGCTTCCTTCGCCGCCTTCAAATGTTATAAACATCAGTTATCCTCTGGGTAAATTGATACTCTTCTGTTGGTTCCCTGACCATGACTGGATGAACCCATTTGGTGTTTCTCAGCGACCATGTGCTGCAGACGTCTGATATATGCCACCTGCGGACTCAGCTGAACAGGTGTATTGCTTTCCTTCACTTGTGCCACAGCTCTTTCAGCTTCTTTGATTGCTTTTTCTATATTGTAGTCATTCACATCTGGCTTTTCAGCAGCTTTCACTGCCTGGGGAAACAAGGTTTCAAGCATATGTCTCATCTGATTAGGATTTGGATTCTTCAAAACATAAATGGGGATATTCATCGCTTCGGCATCACGTATCTTCTGAGGCTTTCTCAGGAAATAGGCTTTGGTTGTTACCATCATGTCTGCATACTTAAGATTGTCGGTGACTTTAAGCCTGATCCCCATATCATCTGCAATATTGGAAAGACGGGAAGCATTGATGCCGAACAGGTATAATGCACTTGTTTCTCCGAATGAGTTCTGCTGTGGAGCTGTCTTCTGCGGAGCAGGGGCAGTTTCTTCATTGCGGGGAACTGTCTTTACGATTTTGACTTTGCCGTTTTCCAGAGTACGCATTTCGCATTCTGCAGGTTCACCTAGAAGACTTCCGTCTACTGCTTCTGCAACATTGGGATGCACCAGGACCTGATACCTGTCCTGAATTTCCACAACTATATCAAATGTGGGAGGGGACTTTCTTTCCAGAATGGTCTTCTGGGTGCCTCTTCTCTTTGCTTCTTCATCACCTAATGTTACTGACTGGATACCGCCGATCAGGTCGGAAAGCGTGGGGTTGACCATCAGGTTTTCCAAAGTATTGCCGTGTGCTGTACCGATCAGCTGTACGCCTCGTTCTGCGATCGTCCTGGCGGCCATTGCTTCCTGTTCAGTTCCTATTTCATCGATGACGATTACTTCAGGCATATGGTTTTCAACAGCTTCGATCATCACAGCATGCTGCTGACTGGTAACACTGACCTGCATTCGTCTTGCCTTTCCGATCGCAGGATGGGGGATATCTCCGTCACCTGCAATTTCATTTGAGGTGTCAACGATAACTACTCGTTTTCCGCCAATCGTGGACAATACACGGGAAGCTTCTCTGAGGATAGTTGTTTTACCGATACCGGGACGTCCAAGCAGAAGAATACTTTTTCCGGACAGGATCAGATCTTCAATAATTACGGCACTTCCCATGATTGCTCTGCCGATTCTGCATGTGAGACCAACAATGTGTCCCTGTCTGTTTCTAATGCAGGAAATACGGTGCAGAGTTCTGGTTATACCTGATCTGTTGTCATCTCCGAAAGGGGAAATACGGCTTGTCACATATTCAATATCGGCATCTGTGATTTCGTTTTCTGTAAGTTCCTTTTCATATTCTAGAAATCTTGCAACAGGACGTCTGCCGATGTCCATGATGACTTCTAGCAACGATGAGAGATCTCCGCTTTCTTTGATTGCCTGGCAGATATAGGGAGGTATCTTTTCCAGAAATAAATCGATCTCTTCTGTTGAACCTTCGTTAAATACTCTTTCGTTCGGATTAATAATCATATTCGTCTCTCTATCAAATGATTGGGGAATTTTTCGGCATACCGTTTCTTCTTGGATATTTACCAGGAGTCTGCGATTTCTTGCGGTATATTATGAGATATCTGGGATCATCTTCCATGCCGGGAAGAGTTACTGTAACCTCATTTTCCAGATTGCCGCCCATCAGTCTGCAGGCTTTGGATGCTTCCTTTATTTCCTCTTCGATCTGTCCTTTTTTCATTGCAATTACAATACCGCCGATTTTTGTGTACGGCATGGTGTATTCAAGAAGTGTGTTCATTCTGGCAAGCGCTCTGGCTGTAACGATATCATATTTTTCACGGAAAGCGGGGATATGGGCATATTCCTCACTCCTTCCATTGATGACTCTGACATTTTTTCTTTCCAAAAGCTTGGCTGCTTCCTTCAGAAAGTCCGTTTTTTTGCCTGTTGCTTCCAGAAGATCGATTTTAATATCAGGGAACAGGATCGATAGTGCCAGTCCGGGAAAACCTCCGCCTGAGCCGACATCCAGCAATGTTTCTGCCTGAGTTTCCTTCAGCAACGGATAAAGCGTGAAAGAATCAAGGAAATGCTTATATAAAACATCCTTTTCATCAGTGATGGATGTCAGATTGAACTTACCGTTGGTCTCAATAAGAAAATCCGCATATTGCCTGACCAAAGCGCATTCATTATCTCCAAGCTCTATTCCAAGCTTCAAAGCGTCAGTTTTCAGCTGTTCGTATATATTAACCACTTCATATACATTATATGTTTTTTTATTGCCGTCATTAAATATGTTCTGAACAAAATGTTTATTCTACATAATGTTGAACTATAAAGGTTTTTTATAGCTAAATTCAGCTAAATTACGTTTGTTTGTGATATGGCGTTATGTTAAAATATCCTACATAATTATCAGGTTATGAGACATATGAAGGACTGCATCGAACAATTTCTTAATTATCTCAAAGTGGAAAAAGGTTTTTCTTCTAATACGTCTATGGCGTACAGAAATGATCTGACTCAGCTTTATGAATATGCTGAAAAAACACTGAAGAGCCGCGGTGCAGATCTTGATTGGAACAGTTTCACCCGTCAAGATATGCTCGGATACCTTGTCTGGCTGAAGGAACGAAATTATGCCGTTACTACACTTGCCAGAAAGAATGCAGCATGTAAATCATTTTTCTCATTCCTTTACAAAGATGAACTCATTAAGGTCAATCCTATGGAGAATATTGATTCTCCTAAAGTAGGCAAGGCGCTTCCCGATACTCTTACAGTGGAACAGGTCAAGAATCTTCTTTCCCAGCCTGACAAACGTGATACCATTGAAGCCGTCAGAGACAAGGCAATGCTTGGTCTTCTTTATGCCAGCGGTATGCGAGTTTCCGAACTTATCAATCTTAACCTGAGTGATATTGACACCAAGAACTTCAATGTACGTATCTTCGGTAAGGGTGGTAAAGAACGAATCGTTCCTATCTATCCCCAGGCCGCATATGATGTTGATCTTTATCTGGAAAAGGCCAGAACAGTCTTTGTAAAGAATGAAAATGAAAAGGCATTGTTTGTAAATCAGAGAGGAGAAAGACTTACAAGACAGGGACTTTGGCAGATCCTCAAGGAATATGCCAAGGATGCAGATCTTGAAGGCCGGGTGACTCCCCATACTCTCCGCCATTCATTTGCTACTCATCTTCTCAATGGCGGTGCAGATCTTCGTTCCGTACAGGAACTGCTCGGACATGCTAATATTTCGACTACACAGATTTATACTCATTTGAGTGCATCTCATTTAAGAAAAACATATGACAGGGCATATCCCAGATTCATATAGGAAAACAGGAAATAAATGGCAAAAGAAAAAAACAATAATGTTGAATCAACCGAAGTAGTTATTACTGAGGAAATGAATGCAAGATTCAGCGGTATTAAAGGCGATGCAATCAAGGTTGCTGTTATTACCGCCGGATTGATAGTCGTTCTGGTTGTTCTCTGGCTTATTTTGGGTTAATGGATTCTGAACCCATTCCTTAGCAGTCAGGGAAGAGGGGATAAAGATGGAAACTGCTCGTGTGATATACGCACGAAGAAGTGTACGAAAGTTTAAGACCGATCCAATCCCGTTGGATCAGGTAGAGTTTTTGCTTGATGCTGCACAGCAGGCTCCTTCATGGATGAATTCACAGTCCCCAAGATATTTTGTCATCAATAACAGAGAACTTATAGATAAACTGGCTGATGAATCATGCCAGGGAAGACGTTCCTTAAATATTCTCAAAACTGCACCTTGTGCTATCTTTGTTTGTGCATTGCCGGGCAACTGCGGAAAAGGTGCTGCCACACGTGACGGAAAGATCCCCGAGTGGTTCATGTTTGATTCCGCCCTTGCAGTTGAAAATCTTTGTTTAGCTGCAACTGACAGAGGCATTGGTTCGCTGATCATCGGCGGATATGATCCTGATATCGCCCGGAAAGTTATAGGAATACCGGATGAAATGATTCCTGTGTGTCTGATCGCACTGGGATATCCTGATGAAGATCCTGTTGCACCGCCCAGACTTTCGAAAAAGGATGTAGTGCGTGTCAATGGGCCTGCGGAGGCTTGGAAATGATAGAGCCTCCGAACACTGTCCCGAATGAAGAACTTGTTAAAGAAGTTAAAGCTCCATTCAATATGAAGATCAGCTGGACTTTGTATGTGGTTCTCGGGATATTTGTTTTGGGGTTGATTGCAGGTCTTCTTATTAAAATTCCCCTGGATACTTTTATTGCACAGAACCGGTATATACTTGATACAGGAGAAGAATTCTCTTCCTTTGTAACTTTTAGAGCCTTATTCTTCAATAACATAAGAGTATTGCTGCTTTCAGTAATACTTTCTCCGTTCGTTATCCCTGTTTTCTTTTTCGATTTCTTCAACGGATTTATTTTGACTGCATTAGCATCTGCTGCAGTGGCAGAAGGAGCATTAACAGTCGGAACATTTCTTCTGGCGATCCTTCCGCACGGAATCATTGAAATATCTGCTCTTTTAGTCGGATGGTCTGTAGCATTGAGTGCAGTTGTTATACTTATAGTAAATCTGTTTAAGGGCATTTCATTTAAAACGATGTGGCCGATGTTCAAAAACAGACTTATCATTCTGGGGTGTTGCGTGGTTGCAATATGTTTCGCAGCTCTGGTCGAAACTTTTGTTACACCACTGCTTATAACATAAAAAATAAAATAGAAAGGGTATAAAGAACAAATGAAGGAATATTCAACTAAGCAAATCAGAAATGTAGTCCTACTATCTCACGGTGGTGCTGGTAAGACTTCTTTGTCCGAAGCCGCTCTTTTTGCATCCGGTGCCGTGAACCGTCTTGGCAAAGTCGAGGCAGGAACTACCGTTTCTGATTTTGAACCAGAGGAAGTCAAACGAAAGATTAGTATCAGCCTCAGTCTTCTTCCATGTGAATGGAAAGGGTTTAAGATCAATCTTGTCGATGTCCCGGGCTATACTGATTTTGCCGGAGAATTAAGATCAGCACTTCGTGTCGTTGAAAGTGCTGTCGTTGTCGTTTCAGGTAGATCCGGACTTAAAGTCGGTACCAATCAGGCCTGGAAGTATTGTGAAAAAGCAGGCTTGTCCAGATTGATATTTGTCAACAAGATGGATCGTGAAAATGCCGATTTCGAACGTGTTGTCGGACAGATCCAGTCAAAATACGGAATGGCTTGTGTTCCAATTCAGATGCCTATCGGTGCATTTGAAACATTCAAAGGTGTAATCGATATTCTCAAAATGAAGGCATATGCCGGAACTCCCATGAAAGAGATTCCATTCCCTGAAGAACTGAGAGATAAAGCAACTAAACTCAGGGACGCTGCAATCGAGAACATCGCCGAAAGTGATGATAACCTTATGGAAAAGTATCTCGGCGGTGAAGAAATCAGTGATGATGAGATCTTCGCATGTCTTAAGAAGAATGTTGCAGAAGGCAAATTATTCCCGATACTTGCAGGTTGTGCAACAACCGGTGAAGGATCAGAACTTCTTCTCGATGCTATCACTGAATACCTGCCTGATCCCACTATGCGTGATATCCAGTATGCAGAAGGTTCCGCCAAGGATGCTGATACCTTTGCTGCATTGGTATTTAAGACTGCAGCCGATCCATATGTCGGCAAACTGACATATTTCCGTGTATATTCAGGTGAGATCCTCAGCAATACTCAGGTCTACAATGTCACTCAGTCCGCAGTTGAAAGAGTCGGACAGCTCTATTCGATCCATGGAAAAGTTCAGCAGCCTGAAGCAAAGATAGTCGCCGGCGACATCGGTGCCGTCGCTAAGTTGAGTGTAACTACTACCAACGATACGCTTGGAACTCAGGAAAAGCCTGTAAAGCTTGCTGCCATTGAGTATCCTGCACCTGTTTACAGTGTTGCTGTGTATCCTAAGACTAAGGCTGACCTTGATAAGATGGGCGGTGCTATCGCAAGGATCGTTGAAGAAGATCCTACTCTCACCCAGGTCAGAGATGCGGAGACCGGTGAAGTCGTTCTCTCCGGTATGGGCGATACTCAGCTTGATGTAGCAGCTGAAAAAATGCAGAGAAAGTTCGGTGTAAGTGTTGACCTTCAGGTACCCAAAGTCGCATATCGAGAAACTATTACAATCCCTTCAAAGGCCGAATACAAACATAAGAAACAGACCGGCGGTCATGGTCAGTATGGTCATGTTCTGCTTGAACTCAATCCGTTGCCTCGAGGCAGTGAAAACACATTTGAAAATAAAGTTGTCGGCGGTGCTATTCCTAAGAACTATATCCCTGCAGTTGAAAAGGGTGTGTTTGACGGACTTAAGGAAGGTGTACTTGCCGGATTCCCGATTGTCGACGTTAATGTAGCAGTCTATGACGGCAGTTATCATCCTGTCGATTCATCTGAAATCTGTTTTAAGATAGCTGCAGCTCAGGCTTTGAAGAAAGGCCTTCAGGATGCAAGACCTATTATTCTGGAACCAGTCATGCTTGTTAAGATAGAGATCCCCAATGACTTCACAGGTGAAATCCTTTCTGACCTCAATACCAAGCGTGCACGAGTCCATGGCATGAATCCAGTTGATGACATCAACTATATTGAAGCTGAAGTCCCGATGGGTGAAATGCTCAAATATGCAATCGACCTCAAGTCAATCACCCAGGGTCAGGGTACATTCTCAATGACATTTGATCATTATGAAGAGGTTCCTGCATTCAATGCTCAGCAGCTCATTGAAGCTCACAAGGCTGAAGCATCTTCAGAAACTCAGAACTAAAGCAGAAAACAGTACTGCAACAATATACAGCCGGCAGAGTCATCTGCCGGCTGTATACTATTCATTGAATATTGAACGGTTATATTATTCCGGTGTTCCGGTCAGATGCAGTTCTTCAGCATGTTCCTTCATACCGTTGATGCATATCTCGGCGACATCTTTGATATCCATTCCGAGCATCTCGCATCCTTTGAGAATTAGGGGTCGGTCACACTTTGCTGCGAAGCTCTTGTCTTTCCATTTTTTCATAAAGCTTTTAACTTCCATGTCGGTGATTCCGTTTGGTCGCATTCTGGCAGCTGCCTGGATGATTCCGCTGAGTTCATCAACAGTGAAAAGACTTTTTTCCATATTGCTTTCAGGTTTGACATCAGTGCATATCTCATAACCGTGACTCAGAATTGCCCGGATGTCTTCTTCAGGAACTCCGGCTTTTCTTAAAGGCTCTTCAGTATGTGCAAGATGCTCTTCAGGGTATTTTTCATAGTCATAGTCGTGAAGATATCCGACTGCTTCCCAGTGTTCCTTATCTTCTCCGAAATAATCAGCCATTGCACCCATACATGCTGAGACATTGGCGGCATGAAGTCTCAGATGGTCTTCAGTAACCAATGAATCATTAATTGCTTTTGCTTTTTCCAGTGTCAGTTTTTCCATTTATATCTCCATTCGTCTGTCATGTTTGAAAAAGAGTAATTTATTATTTGATTTCACATTTTGCGAAACGGTCAATTCCCGCAAGGTCTTTCACCGGAGTTATCAGGGACTCAGGAAAAACATTTCTTAACAGGGCTGAAACTTCCTGATACTGGTTGATTGCCAGTTCCAACCATATGATTCCGGGACGGTTGATTTTCAGGGGTAATTCGGGGATAAGACGTCGGATTACATCAAGTCCGTCATTTCCTCCATCCAATGCCAAATCTGGTTCGTGTGAATCTGGAATATCTGATGTTGGAACATAGGGGAGGTTTGCAAGGATCCCGTCATACTTTCCGTCAATATCATTAAGCAGATCGCTTTTTTTGTACAATACTTTTCCACAGAGTTTTTCGTTGTTGGTTTTTGCAGTATCCAGCGCCTTGTCTGAAATATCACATGCAGTTACATCTGCATAGGGAAGTTCCAGGGACAGTGTTATTCCAATCACTCCGCTTCCGGTCCCGACATCAAGAAGACGGCATTTCTTTCCTTTGAATGATGCTATAGCATCTTCTATCAAGGTTTCTGTTTCAGGGCGGGGAATAAGGACATTTTCGTTGACAATGAATGTCCTTCCGAAAAACTCTTTGTAGCCGAGTATATATGCCGCAGGGATTCCCGAAAGTCTGGTTTCAAGTCTTCTATCTATTTCATTAAGTTCATTAGAAGACAATTCGTCATTCATTTTCAGATAGAGCTGAACGTCATCCAATGACAAAGCCCCTCTTATTAGAAGAGAGGCTTCGAGTTTCGGTTCTTCAATATTGTTTTCAGTAAGTATTGATGTCAGTTCATTCAGCTTTGATCTGATTATCATAAAGAGCTTTCTTCCAGCATTCTGGCCTGTTCACTGGCGGCAACTGAATCGATCAGTTCATCAATATAGCCTTCCATGATTTTGGGAAGGTTGTGCAAGGTGATGCCTGAACGATGGTCGGTGACTCGGTCCTGGGGATAGTTGTATGTTCTGATCTTTTCGGCTCTTTCACCGGTTCCGACCTGGCTTCTTCGTTCTGCCGCCTCGGCATTTTCTTTCTTTGCCTGTTCCATTTCATACAGTCTTGATCTGAGTACTGCCATGGCCTTCTGTTTATTCTTTAACTGTGATCTTTCATCCTGACATACCACTACGAGGCCGGTGGGATTATGGGTGATTCGTACGGCAGTGGCAACCTTATTGACGTTCTGTCCGCCGGCACCGCCTGAGTGGAAAATATCGATTCTGAGATCGTTCGGATCGATGTCGACATCTACTTCTTCGGCTTCAGGAAGTACTGCAACTGTTGCTGTGGATGTATGGATTCTTCCGCTGGTTTCTGTTACGGGGACTCGCTGAACTCTGTGTACGCCTCTTTCATATTTAAGTCTGCTGAAGGCACCTTTGCCTTTGATTTCAAAGACAACTTCCTTGATACTTCCGATAGATGATTCATTGTTGTCGACAATTTCGACCTGCCATCTTTTTATCTGGGCATAACGTGTATACATTCTGTAAAGATCGGCAGCAAACAGACCTGCTTCATCTCCACCTGTACCGGCACGGATCTCCATGATGACGTTCTTGCTGTCATTGGGGTCGGTGGGGAGAAGAGCAATTTTCATCTCTGTCATCTGCGGTTCCAGAGACTGTTTCAATGTGACGAGCTCATCTTTGATCATTTCACGCATTTCGTCGTCAGTCTCAGTCTTAAGCATTTCTTCCGCATCGGCGATCTGTTTTTCTGTATCACGGTATTTACGGTACAGCATGACGATGGTTTCGATATCGGATCTTTCCTGACCAAGTTCCTGTAATCGTTTCACATCAGAGAGTGTCTCAGGATTTGCCAGTTCCTCTTCTATTCGGATGTATCTTTGTTCGATTTGTGCAAGTCTGTCTAACAAGTTAATTACCTCATAATTCCATAAAAATAAAAAGAGGGTTGCGTAACAGCATACGCTGACCCTCCGAAAAACGCAGTACCGCTAGCCCTGGAAAGTATCTTTGTTGTCTTCCTTTGAATTGCCGAGAACTGTACCGGGATCGATATCTGTATCAGTGATCTTGGGATAATTATTGTTGATCACTACATTGTCTCCAATAACTGTTCCGCTGACAGCAGTGTTGTCTCCGAAAGTAACGTTGTTTGCGCAAACCACGACTGAAAGATGTGCATTCTTTCCGATATGGACATTATCCCATGCGATAACGTTTTCCAGAACAGCACCATCATCAATTGACACATCATTGCCCAGAACGACCGGACCTATTAAACGTACATTGTTACCTATGCGAGTTCTTCGTCCTGTATAAAGAGGACCTCTCAGTTCGTTGCCTGAACCGATTATCAGTCCGCTGAGCATTATCTCATCTGTTGGCTGTTTGAATACTTTATTTTTTACTCTGCCCATCATCATTGAAGTATGCAGTCCGAAGTATCGGTTCGGAGTGCCCACGTCCAACCAGAAGGAATCATCAGTATATGAATAGAATGGTATTCCTCTCTCTATTATGAGAGGGAATGTTTCTTTTTCAACGCTGCAGTAAACATTATCGGGAATCAAATCAAGTATCTCCGGTTCCATGATGTAAATGCCGGCATTGATGGTATTTGTGGTAACTGCTTCGGTAGGCTTTTCAATGAATCCCAGCACTTTCTCAAACGGATCTGTCACTACGAGGCCATAACTGGACGGGTCATCCACCTTATGGAGTGCAATAGTTACTTTGGCTTTATATGCATTGTGACAGATGATCATACGATTAAGGGAAATGTCGGTGATAATGTCACCGTTCAGGACCATGAATGTGCCGTCAACATTGTTCTTGGCAGCATTCTTGATGGCGCCTGCGGTTCCCAGCGGACTGTCTGGGTCTTCATGAACATATGTAATGTTGAGACCCTGTTCTTCTCCGTTTCCGAAATAATCCTCAATGGCATTTGAAAGATAGCCTATAGCAAGAATGATATCGGTGATTCCGGCTTCCTTTAAACGGTCAAAAACCATTTGAATCATAGGCTTGCCACATACCGGAATCATGGCTTTGGGCGTATTATATGTGAGTGGTCTGAGTCGTGTTCCGAAACCTCCCACTAATATTATTGCTTTCATTTCTGATAATAACCTCTTGAAATACCTGTTTTGTCGATATATAAAAAAATTTTAACATACAGATATGTAGCCATTCAATTAAAAGCAGGAAGGAAGTTGAGCGTTTCGCTATAATTGTTATATATCTATTATTTAATTTGAAGAAAACGAGTGTATGCTCTATGGATAATGCAGTTTCAAACAAAAGAACAAAGATGATCATCGGCTTTCTGCTGCTGGCAGTAGCAGTTACTGTGTTTTTTATGATGCACAGCACAATGCCAAGACTTGCTTTATTTATTGTATTCGGTCTGGCGATTGGAGTTGCACTTGAAAGAAGCAGATTCTGCTTTGTTTCAGCTATCAGCAATGCTGTTCTGATGAGGGATGGACGCTTACTTCGCGGTGTATTGGTAGGTATGATCATTGCCGCAGTAGGAATCGGAATAATGATGATGCAGCAGGTGCCTGATCCGGATTCCGGTATCATTCCTGTGAATGCACATGTCGTTCCTCTGGGATGGACGATCGCAATAGGCGGATTGTTATTCGGTGTAGGGTCTGTCATCGGCGGCGGATGTGTAATAGGAAGTCTCAGCAGGTTAGGTGAAGGTTCTCTTTCCGTAATTATTCTTACGGCAGGAGTGGAAATAGGTCTTATTCTCTATAACCTTCATGCAGGTTTCTGGCAGAATACGGTTATGCATGATGCCCAACGAATATGGCTCCCTGCAAAAATGGGATGGCCAATGGCACTCGTTGTCACGATTGCAGGACTTCTTTTGGTTTACTATCTGATCCGTGTTGCGGAAGCAGGCTCAGTTAAGAAATTCTTTGCATCTTACAGACCGCATATCGATTTTAAATCTTTCACCTGGAAAAAACTGTTAGAACAGTGGCCGGCAACAGTAGGCGGTATTCTGCTGGGTGTTATCAGTATTTTCTCGTATAAATTCCTTGAGAGACCTCTCGGTGTTTCAGGAGAATATGTCAGATGGTCTGAGATAATCGGTGAAAGTATAGGCTTACATTTTCCTGAAGTAGATGCGGTGCCGGGTGCATGTGCCATATCAGCCTCCGCTGATGAGATAACATGGGGTCTTGTCCTGAACCTGAGCATCCTGATCGGTGCAATGATTGTGGCATTGATTTCAGGTGATTTCAGTATTAAGTATCCCAGGACCTGGAGATCAGCAGTCAGAGTTCTGATAGGAGCTGTGATCATGGGATACGGCATAGGTCTGGCAGGCGGATGTAATATAGGTGCATTTTTCTCTGCCATAATTTCATTTGGTGTCAACGGCTGGGTGTTTGGACTCACAGTCTTTATAGGAAGTTTAATTGGTATTAAAATATTGCAAGTAACTCAAAGATAGCAGGGGGTATTTCTTGATGAAAAAAGCATTAATCGGTGTAGTCGTTTTACTTAGTTTGATTCTGAGCAGCTGTGGTGGAGTCGTCGGAACAATAGAAACTCCGGGAGATGTTGTTCAGGTCGGTAGTGACAGCACAAAGGTTTACTATGAGATTACTCCTGCTAAGTGTGCAGATTATCTGGCCAAAGACTGTCTGGTTGTGGCAGTTGATAGCGTTCCTTCGATGATACTTCCGAATACTGATCTTTTTATTTCGTATCCGACCGTGAAGGATAATATGAGCCAGTTCCCTTCAGACAAGAATTCTCCTATTCTGGTCTACTGTACCTCCGGTGAATACAGCCATATTGCAGCTGAAGCTCTTGTTGAAAACGGTTATACCTATGTTATGGAACTCAAAGGCGGATCATTTTATTATTCCAGACAGGGTTATGCATTGGCTCCTGCCAATTCAAACAAAAGCTAAACGAAAACGAACTGAACCAGAAGCATATAGGCAACAGTTCCCGCTGCCATTGAGAGCAGAGTGTTGTGTCTCCACATATGCAGTACGACTATTACTGCCAGTGCGATCAGTTCAGGTATTCCATGCGGATAAGCTGTTACTGAGACTCCTTTGAAACAGTAAACGACAAGCGCACCGATAACAGCATAGGGAAGCGTTGTTCCCAGTGTACTGAGAAACTTAGGTGGTTTCTTTCCCTCAGGGAAAACTATAAACGGAAGAAATCTTGGCAGTACCGTAACTGCAAGAATGAGCAGGACAGTTATATAAACTTCTTTTTCGCTCATTTCTCTTCTCCCAGTTTTCTATGGTTTGACAAAAGAACCAGAACGATAAGCACAATTATCATTGCAGGAAGCATGAAACTCTGCTGCCCAAAAATAAGCAGACAGATAATTGCGACAAACACACCAAGCAAAGCAGGCTTATGATCGGTGGAATTTCTCCATTGATCAAGGAATATGCATGTGAACATTCCGGTCATAGCAAAATCTATGCCTGTCATGTTGAATTTGATCATTTCCCCGACCAGGGCACCCAGTGTGCCTCCGATTATCCAGTAACTGTGTGACATTACATCAACAGCCAGCATGAAGTATTTTGTGATGATATCGACTCTTTCTTTATAAGTAACGTTAACTACAAATGTCTCGTCTGTTATGACATATATCAGATATGGTTTTACTGCTCCCAGTCCTCTGAATTTATCAAGCAGGGTCAGCCCGAAGAATGTATATCTTGAATTGACCATGAAGATCAGAAATAAAGTGGACAGGGGATTAAATGGTGCTTGCAGAAGATCTACTGCCAGGAACTGTCCTGAACCGGAGATCATTGTTGCACACATTACAATCGTCAGCCAGACAGGAAAACCTGCATGGTTCATTAGCATTCCGAATGCAATGCCTGCAAAAACATAGCCTGCCATAATGGGGATAGTAAACGGAAAAGCTACCCTTGCTGCAGCAATGAATGCTTTGTATTTATTCTTGATCCCTGTAATTTCAGACATGGCCATAATCATAACAATGATGATTATCATTTTCAATTGAAGTGTGATGTGGAAATCTTTACAATAATTGACGAAATGTTGAATGAACTAAATGTCAGATCATATGGGATCATCAAGAGCCTTTCATGGCATCCGGATAAAGGTTTTAACGTAATTACCGGTGAAACAGGTGCCGGTAAATCAATGGTTCTCGATGCTTTCGAGGCATTACTCGATGGAAAGATCACTGAAAATGAGATCAGAACCGGGGACGATGCCTGCAGGATCGAAGCAGATATTGTCCTTGGTGATGAACGACTTAAAGAGAAAACCAGAAATATTCTTGAAGATAAAGGCATCAATTACGAGGACGAATCCGTTTTAATGACATGTGAATTGAGAGCCGGGGGAAGGACAGTCAGCCGGGTAAACGGTGAAATTGCCCAGAGAACTGTACTCAATGATCTTCATTCCGTCCTGGTCGATATCCATGGACAGAAACAGCATCTGTCTCTTTACGACAAGAAGAACCATATGGCATATCTGGATGATTATGGTGATCTTAATGAAATCAAGAGTGAAGTAACATCCAGATTCCGTGAATACTCTGCTCTAAAGCGTAAGATCGAAAGTATACGTTCAGATTCAAAATCAGCTTCAGATAACAGGGATCTGCTTACATATCAGATAAAAGAAATAGAGGATGCTGATCTGTCAGAAGATGAGGAACAGAAACTGCTCGATCGCAAACAGGTACTTACGCATGCTGAACAGATGCGTGGGTATGCATATGAGATCGGCATGTATCTGACAGAGGATGAAAACGGCAACAATGCGGAATCTCTGCTTGGACATGCTGCAACTTCTTTGAGAAAACTGGCAGCTCTGGATAATTCACTGGATAGTCTTGCTGAAGAGTTATCCGGTATTACAGAAAACATTAATGATATTGCATATAGAATAAGCGATTATTCTGACTCGCTTGAATTTGAC
Source organism: Dehalococcoidales bacterium (assembly GCA_016286345.1). Classification (GTDB taxonomy): domain Bacteria; phylum Chloroflexota; class Dehalococcoidia; order Dehalococcoidales; family UBA1222; genus UBA1222. The sequence goes on from JAEESL010000013.1 coordinate 19,019, forward strand.
CCGGGAGAGTTGGAACAGGTCGAAGACAGACTTGCCGTGATCAAGGCGATGAAACGCAAATACGGACCTGAAGTCAAAGATGTTTTAGCCTATCTCTCAGATGCGAAGAACAAACTCGGAAGTCTGGACAGTGCTGAGTTTGATTTGGAGAAACTTGAAGAAGATCTTAAGGATAAAGCAAAGGAATATCTGAGTGTTGCTTTGGTATTGTCAGAAAAACGACGCGAAACAGCCGCCAGAATGAAGGAAAGCGTTGGACGTGAATTAAATGAACTCGGTATGAAATATACCGCTTTTGACGTTAAGATCGATACTGTACAGAATACCGATAATTTCTCAGAAAACGGTATTGATGATATTGAATTTATGATCTCATCCGTTCCTGGGGAAGCACCTAAACCTCTTGCCAGTATTGCTTCAACAGGTGAAGTTTCAAGACTTACTCTGGCATATAAAGTCGCACTGGCATCCGCAGATAAAACTCCAATTCTTATCTTTGATGAGATCGATATCGGAGTTGGCGGAAGAACAGGTGAAGTCCTTGGCCGAAAACTGTGGGAGCTTTCCAGACATCATCAGGTCATATGTGTGACACATCTTGCTCAGATAGCATGTTATGCCGATGCTCATTTCAGTGTCAGCAAATCAATGCAGGCAGACAGACTGGACAGTCATATGGAACGTCTCAATGATAAGGACAGGATCGATGAACTTGCTGTTATGCTGGGTGGGGAAGGCAACAAGAACAGTTCTCTGACTGTTGCTTCAGAGTTGGTAAAGAATTCTGAAAAGTGGAAGAAAGACCACGCCTAGAATTTCTGTCGGACGAAGTAACATCCTTTTTCAATCGAAACATCATTGACTGTGGGCAATTCATACAGTCTTCCAAGTACGTCAACTGTACCTGCAGTTCGGCATATCAGAGTCAGTAATGAAGAATTACCGATAGTGAGGATTGATTTTAATTCAGGCCAGCTTCTGATATAAGCAACTGTTTGATTAGTATACGGTCTTTCAGGATTTGTGATCGTGATTCTAAACGATATCAGGTCATTTCTTTCTTCATTTTGTTCGGGAATATATGCAGGAACCGGTTTAACTTCTTCCTGTGTATTGTTTTCAATCAATTCGTCATCTGAAACATCGAGCGTGGTGTCTAGCGGAGCCATGTCCGGATCAGTAGTTTCTTCGGAGATTTCGAATGAAGTTATTTCTTCAATAGCGATGTTGTTATTCAGATCATCAGAAATATCTTTCAAAGACAGGTTGTCTTCCATATCTGCCAAATCGTCAGATTCTTCTAATCTCAGATCTATGTCTTCTGATTCATTTATTACAGCTGTTTCATCTTCGGATCGTTCAGATTCTTCAAGGTCAAATTCATCATCGAAAAAATCATTGTTTTTGATCTGTTCAAGTTCTTCCAGGTATATTCTCTTTGCTTCATTCAGTTCGGATTGCTCAGTCTGTTTGGCGTACTGGATACGCTTTTTAGCTTCTTCCTTTACCTCATTGACATGTGCATTTGCAGCCTTGACCGCTGCCTCAAAATCCTGTTGTCTGAATTTCTTTTCAACCCTGTCTGAAGCATGATTGACTTTGTCTTTGGCAGCATTGACTATAGATCGTTCTTCCTTTATGGTCTGTTCGACGTAGTCATTTGCCTCGCGCACTTCGTTGCTGCAGTTCTCTTTGGCATTTTTACATGCCTCGTCGTACTTGGCTCGTGCTTTTCTTTCCAATTCCTGCTTTTTGTTGGGTGAACTGTTCATTCCTATTTCCCGATTATATCAATAATACTTGGGATGATGATCCATGCCAGAAGCAAAAGAATAGCGATACTTACAAGAATCGTTCTCAGTTGGAAGCTGATTTTTTTTCTTTTTTTTGCCATCAATAGCTCCTCAGCTTTAATAAAGACATTCTATTTTGATGATTCAGCCATGTCAATCGTGCTACAATTATTCTCGCTTATTTACGGAGAAGCAAATGAATTTTAACGAAAAATCTCTTGAATTGCATTTAAAATATCGTGGAAAGCTCGGCACAGAGTCATTGGTAAAAATAGATTCACTTGATGATTTATCGGTGGCATATACTCCGGGTGTTGCAGAACCCTGTCTCAGAATAAAAGATGATCCTTCATCTGTATATGACTACACATTCAAAGGCAGAACTATAGCGGTAATATCAAACGGAACTGCTGTTCTCGGACTTGGTAATATCGGACCTGCTGCCGGTCTTCCTGTCATGGAAGGTAAGTGTGTATTGTTCAAAACATTTGCCGGAATAGATGCTTTTCCTCTTGTTATAAATGCAAAAACAGTTGATGAAGTAGTTGATTTCTGCAAGGCTGTTGCCCCGACATTTGGTGGTATTAATCTTGAGGATATACGCAGTCCCGAATGTTTTGAAATAGAAGAAAGACTAAAAAAAGAACTTGATATACCTGTATTTCATGATGACCAGCATGGAACGGCTGTAGTAGTAACATCAGGCCTTATCAATGCGCTCCGCCTTGTTAACAAATCATTTGAAACCATAAAAGTCGTTCTGAATGGACCCGGAGCTGCAGGCAATGCAATCATTAAGATGCTGCAGCATGCCGGAGTTAAGGATATTATTGCAGTTGATGAATTTGGTACTATCTATGACGGTTGCCAGAGAAAAGAAAACCATAAGATGGTACTGTCACATACGACTAACCCCAGACAGATACAGGGAGGACTCTCTGAAGCAGTTAAAGGCGCCGATGTGTTTATTGGTGTCTCAGTTCCCAACTGTCTGACACAGGAAATGGCAGAAAGCATGGCTGATGACGCCATTGTTTTTGCCATGGCCAATCCAACTCCTGAGATTATGCCTGATGTGGCAAAAAGAGCAGGGGTAAGGGTGATTGCAACAGGACGAAGCGATTTCCCGAATCAGATCAACAATGTACTAGGTTTCCCCGGTATTTTCAAAGGTGCACTTGATGTGCGTGCATCAGATATCAACGAGGAAATGAATCTTGCTGCTTCCTATGCAATCGCATCCCTTGTGGATAAGGATGAACTGAGGGAAGACTATATCATTCCTTCATGCCTTGATAAGAGGGTGGTAGAAGCTGTCAGCAAGGCAGTAAGGGAAGCTGCTGTAAAAACGGGGGTGAACAGAATATGAAAGAGATCGATGCTTCATTGATAACTGAAACTGTCAGCAATCTATGCATTCAGGCAAATACAGACCTCTGTTTTGATATCGTCCAGGCTATAAATGATGCTTATGAAGCCGAAACATGGGAACCTGCCAGAGAAACTCTTCTCAACATCAAAGAAAACATAAAGATAGCAAAAGAAAAAGAACTTCCGATCTGCCAGGATACCGGCATGGTCAGTGTATATATCATCATGGGTCCCGATGTTCATATCAATGGTGATCTGGTAAAAGCCGTTAATGATGGAGTCAGTGACGGATATACACGCGGATTTCTCAGAAAGAGCATGGTCAGAGATCCTCTGAGAAGAGTAAACACAGAAGACAATACTCCTGCCTTTATTACAATAGAACCTGCCCAGGGTGATTATTTCAAGATTATTGTTTCACCCAAGGGTTGCGGCAGTGAAAACAAGTGCAAACTTAAATTCCTCAATCCTACGGACGGAGAAGACGAGATCGTCAGATTTGTTGTGGATACTGTTAAGGAAGCAGGAGCTGCTCCTTGTCCTCCCATAGTGATCGGAGTGGGGATCGGTGGCAATTTTGAGAAAGTTGCATATCTTTCAAAGAAAGCATTGCTGAGACCGCTGTTCAAACACAACAGTGATCCTTACTATGCCAACCTCGAAAAACGGGTCATGGAAGAAGTCAATAAACTGGGTATAGGACCTCAGGGTTTTGGCGGCAGAACGACATGTCTGGGAGTTGCAATTGAGACTCTTCCGACTCATGTGGCCGGTCTGCCAGTTGCTGTTAATATCAGTTGTCACGTCACCAGACGAAAATGCGCGGAGCTGTAATCATGAAATACAGAATAATCACTCCCGTTGAGAAAGATATCATTAAGGAGCTCAGAGCAGGTGACAGTGTATTCCTGTCAGGCATTATTTATACTGCACGTGATCAGGCCCACAAAAGAATTGCTGATGCGTTAAATGAAGGAAAAGAGATTCCATTTGACCTGAATAACTCTGCTATATATTATTCAGGTCCGACACCGGAACATGATGACTTTATTATTGGGTCATGCGGCCCTACCACAAGCTCCAGAATGGATAAATTCAGCCCTTTGTTGATGGATCATGGTAATCTCGTTATGATTGGAAAAGGACAGAGGAATAAGGCTGTCAGAGATGCAATCATCAGAAATGGTGCAGTGTATCTGGGAGCGGCCGGCGGACTCGGTGCGATGATGGCAGCATGTGTGAAAAAAGCAGAGATCATTGCATATCCTGACCTGGGATGCGAAGCAGTAAGAAGGCTGGTCGTTGAGGATATGCCTCTGACGGTCATTATTGATTCAGAAGGAAATGATCTTTATGAAATCGGACCTGCTGAGTATCTTCGTTCCATTGATATATGATATATATCATTTTTTATGTATTGAATAAGCTGTATAGTTCGTATTAAATTAACATACCGGCGTGTTTCCAATCCTGGTTGAGGTGGAAGAAAATGAATTCATTACGATTACTGAGAAGAACATTTTTTGCAGCATTTCTTTCTATTGCAATATTTGCATCCCTTCTGCCAACAACCTTGAAATCATCTGATGATTTCATGTCGGACTTTTCTGATTCCGGAGCAGGCTATTTATCAATCCTTTATGACAGCACAAACGGCCTTCCGACGTCAGATGCAAACATTGTGATACAGACAAGCGACGGTTTTATTTGGATCGGTAATTACAGCGGTCTTATCAGATATGATGGAAACACCTTTTACAGATACCCGGCCTCCTCTGGTATCTCAAGTGTTGTAAGCTTTTACGAAGATTCACAAAAACGTCTCTGGG
>JAEESL010000066.1 GCA_016286345.1 Dehalococcoidales bacterium
CACAAAACTCAGTGCCAATGAAATACAAAACAATAAAGAAAAGCTCGAAATAATTAAGAAGAATACCCTTTTATGTATCGAAAACGGAATTGATGTGGGAATAGGATCGGATACAAATGACAAGCTTGTAGCCAACTACAACTTCTGGAGAGAGCTGTCTTATTTTGAAAACAGCTGCAAGATCCCTGCATCCTTTGCCCTTCATACAGCAACAGAAGTCAACGCAAAAATCGCAGGTGTCGGGGATATAACAGGCACAATAGATGTTGGCAAGAGTGCTGATATGATCATTGTCAGATATAATCCGCTTGAAAACATCAGCGCAATAAAGGAACCTTTCTTCGTGATACTTGGCGGAGAAGTAAACAGCCGACCTAAGATCAAAAAGGATAAATACCTCGAATATGCCTTGAATACTATTGCCGTATAAAAATATTGATAACGCTATTGTATATGCCATTACTTTGACATAAACTAATACCAACCTTATAATTCATTAATTGTGTAAATGGATTTCATTTCACTTGCCGAAGTGGCGGAATGGCAGACGCGCTACGTTCAGGTCGTAGTATCGAAAGGTGTGAGAGTTCAAATCTCTCCTTCGGCACCACTTTCTTTTTTGTGTTGTGTGCGCTTGTAGCTCAGTTGGATAGAGCGCATCCCTGCGGAGGATGAGGTCGTGGGTTCGAGCCCCACCAAGCGCGCCATTAAAAAAATTCTTTCTTCTATATTTCTTCGGTTTTATTCTTTTTTTTCAAATATAAGCACTTGTCTTATTATCTATTTTTATTAAGTTGATTAAATATTTTTATATGTTAAACATATATCAGACGTTGACAACGGTATTTTCATATTTAATAATGCTAATGTAAACAATAGTCGATGAGTCACACCCCAGGCTTATCAACTATTTGTTTGCTGAGAACCAGTGGGGAGCCCTTTGCAAGCTTTTTAATGCAAAGACAATGTCTAGGCTATATAATAAAAGAAGTGTAGAGGGTCCTCACCTTTTATTATGAACAGCAAGTTCCCTAAAGAGATACCAATATTGATCAAAGGCGCAGGTGAAATGGCCAGCGCTATCGCGGTTCATCTCTACAAGGCCGGATATATTCATATTTGTATGACTGAGCTGCATCGTCCGCTCGCAATCAGCAGACAGGCCTGTTTCAGTGAAGCACTGTTCAAACCTGTAAAGACCGTAAATGGAGTCAGAGCAAGATCGGTCAGCCAATCCCGTCCGATCATTTCATCAACATGGATCAGCGGTTATATCGCAATTGTGGAAGATCCGACTGCCGATATAATTGATCAGATCGCACCTGAAATTATCATAGATGCACGAAATCTTAAAAGCGTTGACGACACAAGTATCAACGATGCCGCCCTTGTGATCGGCTGTGGAGATGCATTCAAAGAAGGAATCCACTGCCACCACAGGATCGCACCCGCCGAGAAGACATCTTCAATAGATAAATCCTCCACAGACAGTGTTACAAAAATGAAAGATAAAGTTCTTCTCTGGGCAGAAAAAGACGGCACTTTCAATTCATTAAAAAAGATCGGCGATACAGTAAAGAAAAATGAAGCGATTGCCCTGATAGATGATACAGAGATTCATTCTCCTATCAAAGGAATAATCAACAGTATTCTGAGAAACAAAACATCAGTTACAAAAGGCACAAGAGTTGCTGAACTGATTAAAAATGAAACCAACAGTTCGTATACAATCCGCCCCAGATGGATCCCGGTTACGGAAGACGTACTTAAAACTGTTGAAGACTTTATACTAAACAGATAGTTATTGCTATTCGGCTTTACAAAAAACATTCGTTCAATATAGAATTAACCGTTTTTACGGGCGGTTAGCTCAGTTGGTTAGAGCACCTGCTTTACACGCAGGGGGTCATAGGTTCGAGTCCTATACCGCCCACCATTTTTTCAAACTTTCTTTTTCCCTTCTCTGCAAAGTTTACTGTTTTGGTTTAAAATAATCATCGTAAGAAATCTTAGACTGTTCAAGTTGAAGATTTTAATCACGAAGAAAGTGTGGTAGGACATTATGAAATTGGTCAGAATGATGCTTCTGCCATATTTCAAACGCTTCTGGCTGATGCTTCTGAGCGTGATAATCGTTGGTGCCTTTGGAAGCGGTATCATGATCGGACTCAGAAATGCCTATCTTTCTCTTGAAACAGACATTAATAAATATATTTCTGAATGCAATTATCCTGATTTTCAGGCAGGTATCAGTGAGCCTATGTCGTATGCTTTGCTCAATCTCATACCTGATAACTATATCGAGGACCTCGACATTGAATTCATATCATTCCGTGAGAATGAACCGGTCGTCTTCTCGGATCAAAACGGCAAATCTTATTCCGGCAGGGCTTTTACTGAAGGATTTGAAGAATTCTATACAACTGATTCCTCAGGTAATAAGACATACTTTTCAGATAGTTTTCTCTCGTTTTATTCATTAAGCCATTACGACGTACCTGATGATGAAATTCCTGTGAAAATGGAGAGCATTTTTGCTTCAACTAACGGCTTTAAGGCAGGTGATAAGATCACTATCAGTGTAGATAAAGATACGACAGTGACTTGGACGATCAGCGATCTCGTTTCCTCACCAGAGACCTGTATGGTCCAGGCAGACGTCTATGCAATTTCTTCATCTCGGGATTTTGCTTATCTCTATGTTCCTTATAAAGCTTTGAATGCTCTTTATCCGGACCGTTTTGCTAAAGACATTCCGATGTTCAATGAAATGCTCATCAAGTTTAAAGAAGGCAAGGCACGCGGTACCGAGGAATTCGCGGCTGCAATGAACGAAGCGATCGAAGGAGAAGATTCACTTGGTTTTAATATCACTGAGTACATGTCTTATGCCATGAGCTATAAAGATTCTCCGGTGATCCATCATTACAATAGTATGCTTTATGCTCTCGATAAGGTATCGTTGTACGTTCCTATCATGTTCTTCGCCATCGTTTTAATTGTGACTATTCTGTTCCTCACACAGATAATCAGACAATGCCGCAAAGATATCGGCGTTATGAGAGCTCTTGGTGAATCAGTATTTGATATCACCTTGGTTTTTATGGGGCTTGCTTTGGTTATTTCCATAGTAGCGTGGATTCTTAGCCTTGGGGTAGGTGCTATCATCCAATTGCTTGCCGATAATGCTTACGCTTCCGCACTGCGTTTTCCTGCGATTGAATTCAACTTTAACTGGGTCAACCCTCTCTATTCTTTATTGGCACTTATTGTGGTAACAGAAATTACGGCATTGTATATTAGTACAGGCATCTCTCGTATCAAGCCCACTGAATCTATGAAAGCCCTTCCTCCATCGAATAACCAGACTCCTTATCTGACCAGGACTCTCTTTAAAAATGCCCCCATTCCTCTCAAGGTCTCTGTTTCTCAGAATGTCAGGAACCTGCAGCGTTACGTCATTTCCGGTATCTGTATCTTTGTCAGCGGCCTTATCATCATGGTTGCTGTAAGTTTGGGTGAATCAAAGCTCACTGTTATCAAACAGTACTTTGATGCCAGGATGAAAAACGATGTTCAGGTTTATCTTAGTTATCTGCCGGATGATCTTGATGCTTATTATCTGGAAGCAGGTATCAAGGATGAGGAAGGTAATCTGTCTCCGCTTATCGATGATATCACGTTGCTTAAATACCAGCCTTTCGGTGTCAGACATGGTGATAAGAATGCAATCGTACTCATCAATGGTATCGAGCCTGATCAGGATATCATCAATGTGGTGAGTTCGTATTATAACGTTACCACTGTTCCAGAAAATGGCATTGTCTTATCTAAGTATCATGCTGATCTTTTGGATGCCAAGGTAGGCGATGTGATCACTGTCAATGGCGCCGAAGTGACTGTCGCGGGCATCTCCGACCAATATGTTTTCCAGGTAAGCTATGTCAGTTCTGATTTCTTTGATAAATTGCCCGTTGAACTTGATCCTCGAGCTTCGCTCCTTGTTAAGACACGTGATGATCAGGCATTCTTTGAAGAATTCAAGCATATCGACGGCGCATATTATTTCGCATTCAACAAAGTTATTCGTGAGGAGACCGAGGACAGACTTGTTGCCTTTGATGTCTCGACTTATGTCCTCAATACAATCGCTATCATCATGGGTTTCATGATCATCTTTAATATGATGGTCACGAACCTTAAAGAATACAAACGGACATTTGCCACGATGCGTACACTGGGTTATCAGAGGTCTTCCATTTCCATTGCTAACCTTATAAACAATCTGTTCCAGTATGTTGTTGCCACTGCTCTTGCTATTCCCGCCGGTGTGCTTGCTGCCAGATATACTTTGAGTCGTATCTCTACTGATGTGCAGATCTTCCCGTTCCCAAAGGTCGCTATCATTTACTTCCAGACTGCATTCCTTGTACTTGTTTTCATATTGATCTCTCATCATTTCGCTATGAATGATATGAAACGCTGGATCCTTCCTTCATGTATCAAGGAACGTGAATAGTGCTTTCATCTATCATTTCCTGTAATGGTTTATAATAGTCAGCAGGAAAGAAGGCAGTATGATTTCTCTAATTCTCTCACTTGGCGTCTTGATTGCGGGCTATTTCCTATACGGCCGTGTAGTTGAAAAGGTGTTTGCGCCTGATGACCGTGAGACCCCTGCCTATTCCCATCACGATGGTGTCGATCACATCCCTATGCCCACTTGGAAAGCGTATTTGGTCCAGCTTCTCAATATTGCCGGGACCGGCCCAATCTTTGGTGCGCTCATGGGAGCCTGCTTTGGCCCTGTTGTATTCCTGTGGATCATCTTTGGAAGCATACTGGGCGGCGGCGTTCATGACTACATGTGCGGCATGATCAGTGAAAGACATCAGGGTGCATCTATCGCTGAGCTCAGCGGTATCTATCTTGGCACCGGTGCGAAATGGATCATGCGAGTTTTTTCATTACTGCTTCTGATATTGGTCGGTGCGGTATTTGTCA
>JAEESL010000067.1 GCA_016286345.1 Dehalococcoidales bacterium
CAACATATTGAAACTGTTCAGCTGCCATGAGGATAAGAATCATTGAGAACACAAAAGAATATCTGAAAGGAAACCAAACCGTATGTGTAAAACCATGAAATATAGATGTAAATGCAATTATATAAAAACTAATCAGATAGATGCCAGATAATAACGCATATCCTCTTTTTTTCTTCAGTGCTATTTCTTTGTTTGTAAAGAAAAGAATTACCAGAAATACTACCAGTATTCCGCAAAATATATTCGGCAAACCATCTACCATCTGTGATGGAGTATCGGTACCACTGAACAATTTGGAAAACAGTTGGATAAGTGGAAATTTATCGGTAAAGTTGAAATCCCATGGTCTTGTTTGATCGACACGTCCTCCTAAAAGGGATAATAATGTCGGAATCCAGATAAAACTTGAAAGCACTCCTCCAATCAAAGAGGATATACCATATGTTATAGCTATTCTTTTTCTATCTTCCTTAGCAGTATAGATGAATAAGTAAACAATAAAGAACAGCAGTGAAGCCACACACATGATATAACCCATATAAAAGTTCATTAGAACGCTTAAGGCAATAGTGATAATGTATAAGAGCGGACTTTGTTTTCTGATAATCTTATATATTCCAAGAATAACTAAAGGCAATAAAACTACATGCGTCAGAAATATCAGATTAAAACTATATACGACGTTATATGCCATTAATGAATAAGAAGTTGAAAAGATCAGATTACTGAACTTCTTTCCAAAAAGATTACTCAGCAAAATAAAGGATGTTACGCCACAAAGGCACGAACTCAATAAAGATATCCAAGTAAAAACAATAGGTATATTCTCAATATTTGAAAATTCAAATAATACTAATAGTGGATTTATCAAATAATAGGCTACCAAGCCAATAAGGCTTCCACCAATACTCTTGGAGAATGAATACAAAAAACTGTGATCACCCGATAATAAACTTTTGAAATATGAATAATAATTTATATATTGAGAGTCTGCATCAGACATCACCAATGTTTTTGAACCAAAAGGTGTAATCCCCAATGCTGCAAACACACAAAGCGTAATAAAAAAAGGTACAAGAAAAGACATCATATATAACAATATGTGCTTGTTTTTTTCATCACTTAAAAATGAGACTATCCTATTATTTTTAAACATATTCTTTCCCAAGTAGAACTAATAAAAAGAACAGGTCAAGGACCTGTATCCAAAGACCTGTTCTTTTGACGGATTATCGATCCGTTAAATATCTAATTATTAATCGTATTAGGGAGCGGGAGTAGCTGCAGTAACGCCAGTAATCTTACCATCTGTATCATATGAGAATGTTACAGTGTAATTAGTTGCTGCTACAGAACCCATAACAGCACAACCAGCATGTGTGAAAGGAAGATCTGCATCAGCTCCACCAAATCCATCTTTGGTTCCTTTTGCAACTACGTTCTTAACAGCAACAGTTTTGATCTTTCCATCAGAGTATGAAACTACAGGAGAATTGGCATCTTCTGAATAGTCAGCTGTGCCACTTGATGGTGCAGTTAAATATGCAGTCTGAGCCTGAGCATAAGCTGCTCTTAAATTGGAAATTGTTACTGCATCTCGTGATTTTTCAAGCTGTGAAGTGAAGATAGGAATACTGATACCAGCGAGTACACCGATGATTGCTACAACGATGAGCAATTCGGCAAGGGTAAAACCTTTCTTATTTGTTTTCATTCGAATTTTTTCTCCTCTCGATTAATTAAAAATGAACAAAAATTCATGTTTGCTCACTACACTAATAGGTTGATATTACACCATTTTCAACCCAAAAACAAGGAACTTTCATCACTATTACATACTGTTATACATTGTAAACATCGGCAGATAAATAGCAATAACGATATATCCTGCAAACACAGCTAAGAAAATAAGCATTGTCGGCTCTATTTTACTCATAGCCTTGCCTACAGCGTAATCAGCTTCACTACTGTAATACACGCCCATAGTTCCAAGTGTCTTTTCCAATTCACCGGTTGCTTCGCCTACGCCTGCCATTTCCTTCAAGATATCAGGGAAATAAGCACTCTTGCTCAGGCATTCATTTAAAGATGATCCTGTTTGGATCTTCTCTACCATGGCATGTACTTCCTGAGAAAGAATATAGTTATCCATTACTCTGGAAGTAACATCTATCGATTCAGCAAGAGGAAGACCTGCAACAAGAAGGGCATTCATAGTATCTGCAAATTGTTCTGCGCCGCGCAGTACATTGATATGTCCCAGCACAGGCATCGTAAGCATAACTTGAGACCACCATGTCTTTCCTTTTTCTGAATGAGTGTACATTTTGAATATAATAACTGCCAAAATAATGACAATTGCCATTACAAACCAATATTGAGTGAAGAAATCAGAGATTCCCATCAGCAATTTTGTAGGAGCAGGAAGTTCTCCTCCCAGTTCATCAAACACAGCTGTCAATTTAGGTATGACCACTGTCATAATAACAGCAAGAACAATAACAGCTACGACAATCACAAAAATAGGATATGTCATGACACTGCTCATCTTCTGTTCGATCTTATATGACTTTTCAAAGTATGTCTCAAGTGTTGTAAATGACTGTTCCAGGTTACCTGATATTTCACCTGCCCTGATTGTTTCAAGGAATGTCACAGGTAATTTTGGACAGTTTGCCTTCATTGCCTTAGAGATCGAAGCCCCATGTGAAACATCATCAGCTGTTTTTTCAAGCATTGTTTTCAAAGTCTTATTCTTAGTCTGCTTTGAAATCATTCTCATACATTCATCGATGATTACACCGGATGAAAGAATGATCTTAAACTGTGAACACATCAGAGATAATTCTTTTGTGGTGAAAGCCTTTCCCAGCTGCATATGCAGAAATCTGTCAAAGCCCGTTTCTTTGATCTCTTCAACACTGATAATAACAGGATAACGGGTCTTGATTTTATCAACTGCGTTATACTTATCAATAGCTTCAATAACGCCCTTGACAGTCGCCCCATCCTTGCTGACAGCTTCGTACTGATAACTAATCATCTATTGATGCTCCCATAGGAGGACGTTCCGCCGAAGGCATTTGAGGGACTTACGGCCTTTTTCACATAAGCAGGATCGGCAGCAGCCGCAATCGCCGTTTCAGCACTTATCAATTTTGCTTCATATAATCCGATAAGAGAATTGTCCATTGTAATTGAACCATCAGCAGAACCGGCAAGCAGACTTGACTGCATCTGGGCAGTCTTTCCTTCCCTGATCTGATTACGAATAGCTGCATTGACGACCATTACTTCACAGGCAGCCACCCTGCCATGTCCGCTCTTGCGAACCAGAAGCTGTTGGGAAATAACAGCTTTCAATGTACCAGCCAGCTGAATCTTGACCTGATTCTGCTGACCTGCAGGATATGTACCAACGATACGGTCAATTGAATCTACAGCAGAATTGGTATGAAGTGTTGCAAAAACCAAGTGACCGGTTTCAGCAGCTGTAAGAGCAGCATCAATCGTCTCAGTGTCTCTCATTTCACCGATCAGAATAACATCAGGATCTTCTCGAAGGATGGCTTTGAGACCGCTTGCATAACTATCTGTATCTTTACCGATCTCTCTCTGGGAGATCAAACTTTTGTCTGGTTTGTACTGATATTCAACAGGGTCTTCAAGAGTAATAATATGGTCATATCGGGTATGGTTGATCTGATCGATGATACTGGCAAGTGTAGTCGATTTACCGCTGCCTGTTTCACCGGTTACCAGAACGATACCCTTCTGGTAATTAGGAATCTGACTGATTGCAGGAGGAAGCCCCAGTTCAGAAAGAGCAGGGATCTTGTCAGACAGGATTCTGAGGGCACAGGCCAGATTCCCCTGGATACGATACAGATTGATTCTGCATCGATGATCTCCAATGGTTAAAGCCAGATCCAGTTCGCCCTTTTCCTCTATTTCATTGTAGTGCCTTCCGGCAAGGACTCTTCCATATTCTTCCATATCTTCAGGAGTCAGGATATTGTCATCAAGATTGGTAAGCTGACCATCCACTCTGATCTTAACCGGTACTCCGGGTTCCATATGGATATCGGAAGTACGTGCCGCAGCGGCCTCCATAATTATTTGTTCGATTGTTTTCATAATTAGATCGTAGCCACACAGCGAAGGACTTCTTCAGCAGTTGTGACACCCTCCTTTACCAAAGTTCGTCCGTTTTCCAACATCGGAGTAAATCCGCTCTTCTTTAATGCCTGTCTGAGTTCAGTACCGCTCATTCCTTCGCTGATACTATTTCTCAGTTCAGAATTAACTGCCATGATCTCAAATACACCTGTTCTTCCTCGATAACCGGAATTGTAACAGTTAGCACAGCCGCTTCCGTGATAGAAGTGATAAAACTCAGGGTCTTTAAATTCAATAAGGTCAAGAACTTCAAGATCAGGTCTGATTTCTTCTTTACAACTTGGGCATATCCTTCTTACAAGTCTCTGTGAGATAACACCTCTCAAAGAACCACCGATAAGATACGGTTCTGCACCAAGATCGCGAAGTCGGTCAATAGCACTGGCAGCATCTTCGGTATGGACTGTTGATAACACAAGATGACCGGTGATAGCTGCCTGCATGGCGATTCTTGCAGTCTCACCATCTCGGATTTCACCCACACATATAATATCTGGATCCTGTCGCAGACACGATCTAAGTGCCGATGCAAAAGTAAGTCCGACTTTTTCATTGATAGCCACCTGAGTGACTCCTTCGATATGGAATTCGACAGGATCTTCAAGTGAAATCATATTAACAGTATCCTTATTAAGTTCACCAATCATTGTATAAAGGGTGGATGTCTTACCGCTTCCTGTAGGACCTACGATAAGAATAAGTCCTGAACTGTTCTTAAGTATTCTTTCGAATGTTG
>JAEESL010000014.1 GCA_016286345.1 Dehalococcoidales bacterium
GAAGTTCCAGATCGGCTTCTCTTGAATCAACCGGGTTGATGAGGTATTTCTTAATACTAGAAATATCGTTTTCTGATAAATTGCCAAACAAAGCATATATCTTTGCTGATTTAACAAGCGGTTTATCGATCTGTGAAACAAACTGAATACACTGAGCTGCAGAATCAGCTCTTTGGTCGAACTGTCCGGGAAGGTATTCCACTCCGAATACAGTTGCTGAATTCATGTCAGGTAAAACAGAATACGCTATATCAAGCTGAGGTTCAGAGAAGATATATTTAACGGAATAATCGAATATATCCTTATCGACATTTTCAACATCATATCTGTTGAATAGTCTGACGTTTTCAAGATTTGTTATGTTCAATGATAATTTAATGTCATTGAGCAATGATCTTGCTTCATTGGCAAGCGCCGGTTTCTTTTCAACATAAACTCTGTATATCACGATTAATTCTCCAATGCCTTTAATGCACGGCTTCCTATATCGTGTCTGTAATACATATTTTTGAAATAAATTGTATCAACCAGTTCATAGGATTGCTTTATCGCATCTTTAATTGAATTGCCTGTTGATGAAACGCCGAGAACACGTCCGCCATTGGTATATAGCTTGCCATCATTCATCTTTATACCGGCAGAATAAACATACGGAAGTGTTTCAGCAGGAATATCGATCTCAAAACCTTTTTCGTAAGAGAGTGGATATCCGTCTGATGCCATGATTACACAGCATGCCGATTTATTGCTTAATTTCACTTCACAGTCTGCAAGTTTTTCATTTGTAACTGCCTGCATTATCGTCAGAAGATCAGAATCAAGAAGTGGCAGAACGACCTGTGTCTCAGGATCGCCGAATCTGCAGTTATATTCAATAACTTTCGGGCCGTCTTTTGTGATCATAAGACCGAAATACAGACATCCTTTGAATGTTCGCCCTTCTTTATTCATTGCTTCAATTGTAGGAATAAATATTTTTTTCATGCATTCATCTGCAATGCTGTCAGTGTAATACGGATTAGGGGCTATCGTACCCATACCGCCTGTATTAAGGCCTTCATCATGATCATAAATGCGCTTATGATCCATTGAGGAGATCATTGGTTTAATGGTTTTTCCGTCTGTGAATGCAAGGACAGATACTTCGGGACCTTCAAGATACTCTTCAATTACGACGTTGTCCCCGCTTGCTCCGAATTTCTTATCCTCCATTATTGTCACAATTGCATCTCTGGCTTCTTCTCTAGTCATTGCAATAATAACGCCTTTGCCAAGAGCAAGTCCGTCGGCTTTTATCACAATGGGAATATTGCATTTTTCTATATATGCGAATGCATCTTCGGGATTACTGAATGTTTCATATTCTGCAGTTGGAATATGATATTTTTTCATAAGATTCTTTGAGAACACTTTGCTGCCTTCAATGATTGCAGCATTAGCACGCGGACCAAAACACGGGATACCGACTTTTTCCAAAGCATCCACGCAGCCGAGCACTAATGGATCATCAGGTGCAACAACTACATATTCGATCTTCTTATCAAGACAAAATTCGACGATTTTGTCTATATCTTTTGCGTTTATATCTACACATTCAGCATCGAGAGCTATTCCACCATTGCCAGGAATGGCATAGATGGACAGTTCCTCTTTGGATTCTCTCAGTTTCTTAATTATGGCGTGTTCCCTTCCGCCACTTCCTACTACTGCAATTTTCATAAAAACACCCTCAAATCAATGATGGAAAAGTCTCATTCCGGTGAAAGCCATTACCATGCCGTATTTATTACAGCATTCTATGACTGCATCGTCACGGATACTGCCGCCTGGTTCTGCAACATACTTAACACCGGATCGTTTTGCGCGTTCGATATTATCAGAGAACGGGAAGAAAGCATCTGAACCGATTGAAACATTATCGATTGTTTTCAAATATGCAATCTGTTCTTCTTTTGTGAATCGTTCAGGCTGTTTTTCAAAATAGTTTTGCCATATACCATCGGCACAGACATCTTCTTCATTCTGATTGATGTAACCATCAATGACATTGTCACGGTCAGGTCGTGCGATCTTATCTTTGAATGGTAATGACAGTACTTTTTCATGCTGTCTGAGGAACCATGTATCAGCTTTGGTACCGGCGAGTCTGGTACAGTGGATTCGGGACTGCTGCCCTGCACCTACACCTATAGCCTGACCATCATAGGCATAGCATACAGAATTGGACTGTGTATATTTAAGAGTAATAAGGGAAATGATGAGATCTCTTACAGCATAATCCGGAAGATTTTTATTTTCGGTCACGATATTCTGGAATAATGATGCATCGATCTTATATTCATTTCGATTCTGTTCATATGTGATACCGTAAACCTGTTTATGTTCGATCGGAGCAGGCACATATTCTGGATCAATTTTAACAACGTTGTAACCGCCCTTTCGTTTTGCTTTTAAGATCTCCAGTGCCTCATCAGTATATCCGGGAGCGATGATACCATCACTTACTTCTCTTTTGATAATTTTTGCTGTGGTTACATCACAGATATCTGATAAGGCAACCCAATCACCGAATGAGCACATTCGATCGGTTCCACGGGCACGGGCATATGCACAGGCAAGAGGAGAATCATCAAGTTCTTCGATGTCATCGACGAAACAGGCTTTCTTCAGTTTTTCCGGTAATTTGATACCGACTGCTGCTGAAGTCGGACTGACATGTTTGAATGAAGTAACGGAAGGAAGTCCGGTTGCAATCTTCAGTTCCTTTACAAGCTGATATGAGTTGAATGCATCAAGGAAATTAATATAACCGGGTCGTCCGTTAAGGACTTCTATCGGCAATTCTTTACCATTCTCCATATATATACGAGCTGGTTTCTGGTTGGGATTACATCCGTATTTCAATTCAAATTCATTCATCGTTCTCTCTCCCGTTTAGTTATATTTATTGATCAGTCTGCTCTGTCGTTTATTAGTTTCAATGTCGATATAGCGAACATAAAGTGAGATTTTGTTATCCTGATCAAGGTTATCCCAGATCTCATTTGCGAAATCATCTATCGAATCCGGAATAGCTATACGTTCGGGTTCTCCCTGGAATGTAGGAATGGGGTTGCCATCAGTGACATATGTATGGATGAAATGTCCAAGTCCTTTGATGGATGGATATTTGAAGTAATATCGGGCACATGCGGAGCCTTCAGCATCAATGCTCTTCAGGATACTCATTTTGTAGTTGAAACTTTTATTCGTAAATTCAAGTATACCGCTGATTCGAGGGGTGAAATTTGGAGCATCAGGTTCAAACTGTCTTGTGGCTAATGCTGATTCGAATGTGCCTCCATTTTCAAGTGAAACATAGATTGAATCAGTCTGGTTACCATTGGTAACTATTACAGAATTGTTAAAATCACGAACCGCTGCATATATGATCAATGAAGGATCCTGAACTTTGGATTCGTCATAAGGTTTTGTATAGATATCACCGTCTTCCTCAACAAAGATACGGTTTCGGGAATTCGCACTGCGGCCCATAATGAAATATGCAAAAGCAGCATACTTACCACTTTTACTGGTACCGATCATGATACCGCGCCCGACGTACGGATTGCCGTTTAGTCTTTCTTTAACTGTGGAAATGTCATAGATACTCATTTGTTACCACCTTGTTCTAGTAATTCTCTGGAGACAAGTTCAATTGCCTCCGGAAGTATTTTCCATTCAGCCTGTTTCATTACTCTTAGCTGTAATTTCTCAGGTGTATCTCCCTTATTAACCTTTACGGCTTTCTGAAGGATTATTTCTCCGCCATCAGGAATCTCATTCACATAATGGACTGTTGCTCCTGTAATTTTTACACCTCTTTCAAGTGCGGCTTCGTGTACCTTCAAACCATAGTATCCCTGTCCGCAGAAAGACGGGATAAGTGATGGATGGATATTGATAATCCTGTGAGAGTAACGCCTGGTAAAATCCTCACTTAAAATACTCAGAAATCCTGCAAGTACGATCAAATCTATATGTCGTTTATCAAGTTCAGAGATAATTGCCTTTTCAAAAGCTTCCTGTGAACCCAGATCCTTCTTAGTAAATACGGCAGAAGGAATATTATTATCTGAAGCTCTCTGAAGAGCGTATGCACTTTTCTTATTGGAGATAACAAGTGCAACTTCAGCATGACTGATAGTTCCGGATTTGCAGGAATCTATTATTGCCTGAAGGTTTGTTCCTCCTCCGGAAACCATAACTGCTACTTTAATCTTATTCATGAAGAATTACCTTACGAGTGTCTTTTGTTATCTTGCCGAGGATATATGGAGATATACCGTTTTCTGACAGTATGGCAAGTGCTTCATCGGCATCTTCTTTATTTACTACAACGATCATTCCAACACCCATGTTGAATGTATTGAACATATCATGTGTTGAAATATCACCGGCTTTCTGAATTAGTTTGAATATCGGAAGGACTTTTACATCATTCATATTAATGTCAGCTGTATATCCGTCAGGTAAACAACGAGGAATATTCTCATAAAAACCGCCGCCGGTAATATGTGAGATACCGTTTACCCTGACTTTTTCGAGAAGTTTTAAGACCGGTTTCACATATATTTTGGTAGGAGTAAGAAGAACTTCTCCCAGAGTCCTGTTATCAATCTCTGGAAATCTTTGAGCTATGGAATCCTCATTGATATTGAAGACTTTTCTTACAAGCGAAAAACCATTTGAATGAACACCGGATGAAGGTAATGCAATTATTACATTCCCCTCTTTGATATATTCTTTTCTGATCATCCTGGTTTCTTCAACGATACCAACTGAAAAGCCGGCAAGATCATATTCATCAATGGGATAGAATCCTGGCATTTCAGCTGTTTCACCGCCGACAACTTCAGAACCGGCATCAACGCAACCGTCACAGACACCCTTTACAATTTGGGCTATTTTTTCAGGATAGTTTTTACCACATGCGATGTAATCAAGGAAAAACAGCGGCTTGGCACCGCAGCAAATAACATCATTGACACACATTGCAACGCAATCAATTCCGATTGTGTCATGTTTATCCATTAAGAAGGCTAGTTTTAATTTGGTTCCCACACCATCTGTACCGGAAACAAGAATTGGATGTTCGTAACCTGTGAGATCAAGTTTGAACAATCCACCAAAATCACCGATAGTATTGGTTTTGTTGATAATTGTTCGAGCTATATGCTCTTTCATCAGTTCAACAGCTTTATATCCGGCAGTTATATCAACTCCTGCCTTTGCATAGCTGTCTGATCTTGAGTTCTCAATCATGTTACTCCTTTCCATTCCAGCAATAAGTGCATAATTTGCATGGTTCAAGACCTATTGCTTCTACAATACCCTTAAGTGTCTGGAATTCCAGTGATGCCAGGTGTAATTCCTTGCAGATTTCATCTCTGAGTTTCTTGCCCCGTTCTGTTTCAGGATCACTGTACTCATCGATATAATCCAGAGCCTTCTCCCCTTCTAGTTCATACATTTTTCGTCTTGCGATCAATTCCATATCTGAGGTTGCTCTGGAGAAATTTAGATATTTACAGCCAAACATAATCGGCGGACAGGCAGATCTCATGTGGACTTCTTTTGCTCCGTTTTCAAAAAGGAATTCAACGGTTTCTCTCAGCTGTGTTCCTCTAACAATGGAGTCATCTACGAATAAGAGTTTTTTATCTTTGATCAGTTCTTTGACAGGAATAAGCTTCATTTTAGCCACTTTATTTCTCTGTGACTGATTTGTCGGCATGAACGATCTGGCCCATGAAGGTGTGTATTTGATAAAAGGCCTAGCCAGATGTATTCCTGATTCGTTAGCATAGCCCATAGCATGAGGTGTTCCTGAGTCAGGTACTCCGGCAACATAATCAATATCTTTGTTGGTACCATGTTCATTATCGAATCTGGCCATGATCTGACCATTTCTGTATCTCATTGACTCAACATTTACGCCTTCATAGCATGAGGTGGGATAGCCGTAATAACTCCAAAGGAACGAACAGATCCTCATTTCTTTTTCAGGTGGTACAAGCTGTTTGACCTGGTCTTTTGTAATCTCGACTATTTCTCCCGGACCTAGCTCCTTGTAGTCATGGAATCCAAGTTTCTGATATGCAAATGATTCAAACGTGACGCAGTATCCATGTTCACTTTTGCCGATAATAACAGGAAGTCTTCCATATCTGTCACGTGCGGCAATTATTCTCCCGTCATCTGTAAGAATCAGAATAGATGCTGTTCCTACAATTTTTGACTGTGCATACTTTATGCCGTCGGCAAAATTGTCTTTTTTATCGATAAGAGAAACAAGTACTTCAACGGAGTTGATGTCTCCGTTGGTAAGTGCTTCGAAATGAAATGAATCGTTGTTCAAGGCATCATCGATGAGTTCTTTATTGTTGTTAATGATGCCAACTGAACATATAGCATAAGTGCCCAGTTTGGATTTGATCAACAGAGGCTGGGGATAATAGTCACTGATACATCCGATTGCGGATGTACCTTTCATTTCCTTAGCGATGTTTTCAAATTTAGTCCTGAATGGTGAGTTATGGATATTATGAATTTCTCTCTGCAGCCCGATAACTTCATCATAAGCTGCAATTCCACCGCGTCGGGTACCCAGATGTGAATGATAGTCTGTTCCGAAGAAGACATCATCCATCACATCCCTGTCACTAACTACTCCAAAGAAACCACCCATTTAGATCTCCAATCTTTTGCAGCAACTATTTTTCAAAGAATAACTTGGATAATGTCATCGGATCGATGTATTTACCATCTTTGTAAACTCGCATATTACCTGATGCGATTTCATCGATCAGCATTACTTTGCCCTTTTCGTCATAACCAAATTCAAATTTGATATCATAGAGAACCATGCCTCTGGCCATCATTTCATCATTGACGACTTCAGTGATTTTCTGAGTCATGGATTTAATTGCATCATATTGTTCAGCAGTCATAACACCAAGAGTGATAAGGCCGTCTTTAGTAACTAATGGATCGCCTTTGGCATCATTTTTAAAGGTGGTTTCAACATATAAAGGAAGATCAGCACCTTCTGTAATATAATCGGAATATCGTTTGTAGAAACTTCCCACAGCTTTTCTACGGCAGATGACTTCAAGTCCTTTTCCGAATACTTTTGCAGGTTTAACTTCCATAGTAGTTTCTTTCAAGTCAGCTGAAACGTAATGAGTATTTACACCCATTGCATTAAGCTTTTCAAAGAAATAGATGGACATTCTAAGATTGACGTCTCCGACACCGTCGATAGTTAAACCGATGCTGTTTTCACCGGGATCGAACACACCGTCTTTACCTGTGCAGTCATCTTTGAATTTCAAAAGATAATTGCCATTGGGGAGCTTGTACACATTTTTTGTTTTACCAACATAAATCAGATCCATTAGTTTCTCCTACTTTAATTGTGATTCAATATTTTTATTTTTTTCGAGAACGATTTTTTTATTGTTTTCTCTATGATCGAGCAGTTTCTTTTTCAAAGAAGCTGTGTCAAGCGCTAGCATCTCTATCGCCAGAAGAGCTGCATTGGTTCCCCCGTCGATTGCAACAGTTGCGACAGGAATTCCTGAGGGCATCTGTACTGTGGCCAGCAATGCATCAAGACCATCAAGGTTAGCAGATTTACAAGGAACACCTATTACCGGGAGGATGGTATTTGCTGCGATTACGCCGCCAAGATGTGCTGCCATACCGGCGAAAGCAATCAGGACTCCGAAATCATCCTTAACTGCATCCTTTGCGAATTTAATAGCTTCATCAGGAGTTCTGTGTGCAGAATAAACATGAACTTCAAAAGGAACATCAAATTCCTTTAAAACGTTCACTGCTTTCTGGGCAATTGGAAGATCACTGTCACTTCCCAGTATCAATCCGACTTTTTTCATACCATTTTCTCCAATAAAAAAGCGCACTTAAGCAACAGAAATGCTCAAGTACGCCCAGACGGTCGACGATATCGCTTTTAAATTCATACATGCCTGCTCCATTGTGGTTTTCCACTTTATCCGTCAGTAACAGGACGTTTAATTATAACAAGCATTTTAATTGTGTTTCAATTGCATGAGTGCTTTGATTGACACTATTTTTAAACAAAAACTATCATTAAAAATATGAATAAATTCAAACAATTCCTATACCGATATATGTATGGAAGGTATGGCTCAGACACACTTAACAAAACGTTGTTATTTGTTTCTGTCGGTTTAATGCTTGTCAATCTATTTATCAGGAACACAATTGCAAGTATTATTATTTCGGTATGTTCTTTACTACTGCTTGTTGTCATATACATCAGAATGTTTTCACGGAACATCTATAAACGACAAAAAGAAAATGAAGTATTTGTTCAGTTTTTCAGAAGACTTGCCAATATAAAAAAATACAAATATTTCAAATGTCCTTCATGCAAAACAAAAATCAGAGTTCCAAGAAATAAAGGTAAGATTGAAATTACCTGTCCAAAATGCCGTAACAGTTTTATTAAGAAATCATGATTAGTGATCCATATAAAATATTAGGTGTTTCACCTGATGCCTCAGATGATGAAATAGCTAAAGCGTACAGAAAACTTGCTAAAAAATATCATCCCGACCTTAACCAAGGTGATACCGAAGCAGCTAAAAAAATGAGTGAAATCAATGCTGCCTATGACATGATAAAATCCGGTTATAAACCCTACTCCAATAATGCATATCAGAACAGCAGTAGCACCGGATATTCAAGCAGCAGTAATGGAAGCTATGGCAATTACGGATATTATGGTTATGGATTCAGTGGTTTTGGGAATAACTACAGAACTTATACTGAATCACCTGAGTTAAAAAAAGTCAGGGATCTGATAAACAAAGAATTGTATACAGATGCTCTGACTCTGCTGAACTCTATATTAAATCGTGATTCGAGGTGGTTCTACTACAGTGCACTTGCCAATAAAGGACTGGGATACAGTGAATCAGCATTGAAGTATGCACGGCAGGCGCTTGCAATGGATCCAATGAATATCGATTACATTAGACTGGTCACAGATCTTCAGTACAGCGGAACAGAATCTTACACAACTACTATATTTCCGTTCGTAAAAATACTGAGATACATCTGGACATTCGTTATGATAGTGATTCTTTTGTACAGCCTTTTTTCACTGGCTATGTGCTCAATTATTCGTTAGAAGCTGATAATCGATTCAGCAGCTGCTTTTTTAATCCGCTGATGCCGGTACCTGTGCCATTGATCGTAATATCAGCATATTTTTCATAAAGAGGTTCTCTTTCATCAAAAAGAGTTTTCAATGTATAACCAGGTTTGAAAACAACGCCTCTTGAATCAAGATTCGTCAGTCTCTTTTCAAGATCTTCAAAAGATGAATAAATGAAAACAACCAGTCCGTTTTTCTTAAGATTCTGCATTGCCTTATCAGAGTAAACTGCACTTCCGCCTGTTGCAATAACAGTAT
Source organism: Dehalococcoidales bacterium (assembly GCA_016286345.1). Classification (GTDB taxonomy): domain Bacteria; phylum Chloroflexota; class Dehalococcoidia; order Dehalococcoidales; family UBA1222; genus UBA1222. The sequence goes on from JAEESL010000014.1 coordinate 9,509, forward strand.
TCTCTACATTAACTTCACTGAGAACAGCCTCTTCAATTTCAAAGAATTTATCTATCCCCTGATCATTAAGAATCTGCTGTAATTTCAAACCGGTCTTTTCAATGATCAATTCATCGCCATCGATGAAATTCATTTTAAGGTCATTTGCTATGGCTTTGCCAAGAGTAGTCTTCCCTGCACCCGGCATGCCGATCAATACAATATTTTTCATGTGATTAATTTTAGCGTAAATTTAGTTTTTTAAAAAACAATTATTTATATATACAAAATACAATAAAATGCTATTCTAAATTTAAAGGAATTTATATATACATGAAAAAATACACATTAATACTAGGAACTCTGATTTGCATTTGTACATCAGTTTTATCATCATGCATGCCTTTTTATCAGTTTGATGACTTTTTAGACAACCTTCCTATCACACTACCTGGGGATGACATTCAGCCAACCATTACCAAAACAGTCTATGAAAACACCAAAACAGAAACAATAACCAGGACAAAGACCATAACAAGCTATGATTCAAACAATACAGAAATCTCCACTTCTGACTCATGGACATATGCAGCAGATAAAGTAATTGATTCCATAGCAATACTTGAGACAAGAAACAGTTACGGAACCGGATGGGTATATGAATCAGACGGCGTAATAGCAACTAATGCTCATATGGTGAACAATACCGATGCTGTTTCCGTTACATTACATGATGGAAGAAGTTTCATTTCAAGAGAGTTTTATTACGACGACGCAAGTGATCTTGCAGTGATATTCATTGATGCAGTGGATCTTCCTGCTCTGGAAATCGCAGATGAAAACAGCTTAAAAATCGGATCACCTGTGGCTACGCTCGGCAATGGCGCAGGACACAGTTTTGCATTTAAAGCAGGATGGATCAGTAAAGCGTCGGTCAATATAAATGTTGAAGGAACCGTCAATTACAATTTATTTGAGACAGACGTACCAATTAACGGAGGAAATTCCGGAGGACCGTTCTTCAATAAAAACGGCCAGGTCGTCGGAATGGTAAATGCCAAATATATCAACGTGAGTATTGAAGGAGTCACTTACGGTATCAATATGCCTGTATATGAAAAAATCCTTTACTCATTAGCACATAGCCATAAGTATGACAGAGCTTATTTAGGTGTCGGTCAGTTGTCCATAACTAATGAAGGACTTGTAGTTGGGTTCGTTCAGAATAACGGACCGGCTGAACAGGCAGGATTACATCTCTATGATACGATCGTAAGCTTAGGTAATAACAGAATCCATTCATCAACTGATCTGATCATTGCTTTATCAAAATACAGTGTCGGAGAAACAGTCGAACTGACATATATTCATAATGGACAAACAGTCAAATCACCCTGCATATTATCAGTGAAACCGGAATAGCATTTTTAATCAAATGCATATAAAAAATAGGAGTCGCAAGACTCCTATTTTTTTATTATACTAACTGATTTCTACACTTTTACTACAGCGATATTAACAACATGTCCATCAAGGTTATATGACTCAGGAGTAACACCTTCAGGAACGTTGTCTCCGTTCAGTTCATCAGCCAGTGTTTCATGACGGATATAATCTGCAAAATCTTTATAAACCTTTGCAATATATTCATCACCATAACAATACAGTTTTATATGATCTGCAATCTCAAGTCCGGCAGCTTTTCTGATATTCTGCATACGATGGACAATTTCACGGACTATACCTTCATCAAGTAGATCCTGTGAGATATTCTTATCAACAAATATGGTATAAGGACCGTCAACGCTCTGAATGTAGTTTTCACTCTGATAAGCTGTCTCATCAGTAATGAGAGTTACATCTTTAATGTTCAGTTCTTCCATCAGCTGATCTTTGATATAAGGAATTGTATCAGCTTCAGCGGACGATGCCAGCTTGATATAAGCAGTTGCCATTGGCTGTCGTACTTTTACGCCTGCTGCGGATCTTGCAGCTCTGCCAAGTGAAGAAAGCTTAATTGCAAGTCTGATTCTCTTCTCGATGCTTTCATCGATCAAAGATTCATCGCATACGGGGAAATCTGTCAGATGAACTGATTTCTTGGCATTGGGATCAACAGAGATAACGAGATTTCTGTAGAGTTCATCTGCAAGGAACGGCATGAAAGGAGCAAGAAGCTTCGAAACTGTAACTAAACAGTTATACAGAGCAAAGTATGCGGAAATCTTATCATTGTCATTTTCGCTCTTCCAGAAACGTCTTCTTGATCTTCGTACATACCAGTTTGATAAATCATCGACAACAAAGCTTTCAATGGCACGGGCAGCAGAAGTAATATCATATGTATCAAGTTCTTCTGTAACGACCTTTACAAGGTTATGTGTCTCTGAGACAAGCCATTTATCGAGTTCTGCGGTAGGAGCCACGAATTCGGTTTTGGTCGGATCAAAATTATCAATATTGGCATAAGTGATAAAGAATGAATATACATTCCACAAAATCAGCATAAACTGTCTTGTAACATCAGCAACAAGCTGTTCTGAGAAACGTCTGGCATTTCCCGGAGGCCCTGATGTAAACAAATACCATCGTGTGGCGTCTGCACCGTATTTATTGAGTACAGTCATAACATCAACGACGTTGCCACGTGACTTACTCATCTTCTCGCCTTTCTCATCGAGAATATGACCGAGACAGATTACATTCTTAAAACAAGGCTCACCGAACAAAAGAGTAGAAAGAGCATGAAGACTGTAGAACCAGCCTCGTGTCTGGTCTACAGCTTCGCAGATAAAGTCTGCAGGATATCTTCCATCGTTGAAGATGGTCTTTGAACTCTCATTGAACGGATAGTGATACTGAGCAATCTGCATATTACCCGAGTCGAACCAGCAGTCGATTACTTCCTTAACTCTCTTCATCTGCCCGCCGCAGGAATGACATTTAAATGTGATGTCATCGACATATGGTCTGTGAAGATCAAGGGGCTCGGTAATACCTTCAACGCCTTCTTCATTCTTCAGTTCATCGATACTTCCGATACATGTCTGTTTACCGCATGTTGTGCACTGCCAAACAGGTAACGGAGTACCCCAGTATCTTTCTCTTGAGACTGCCCAGTCGACATTGTTCTCAAGCCAATCTCCGAATCTGCCCTCTTTAATATGTTCAGGGACCCAGTTGATCTTCTTATTACCTGAAACAAGCTTGTCTTTTACAGCTGTTGTTCGTATGTACCAGCTCTGCTTGGCATAATAGAGCAAAGGAGTCTTGCATCTCCAGCAGAACGGATAAGTATGAGTTATTGAACCGGATTTATAAAGAGCACCGCGCTGTTTGAGATCTTCAATGATCTCAGGATCAGCAGTTTTAACAAATTTACCGGCAAAAGGATAACTTCCGGTAATAATACCCTGAAGATCTACATGCTGGATGAAATTAAGACTATATTTTCGTCCTGAAGCAAAGTCATCTTCACCGAATGCAGGAGCAGTATGAACAATACCTGTACCATCATCCATTGTTACATAATCAGTGGAAATCACAGGATAAGTCAGTTCATGATCAACAGGTTCTAAAACAAGAACAGGTGTCGACTGACTCGGATCACCGGTCATTTTCTTTCTGTCGATGCCGAAATCATGAGGATTGTAGATCGGTTCATATCTGCATTCAGTTAATTCAGAACCTTTAACTGTTACTGCAATACAATCGGGATCCAGACCTACGGCAGTAACACGTTCCTTGGCCAGAATTATGATTTCATTATCGGATTTCACAGCTGCATAATCATCTGAAGCACTTACTGCCAGGGCTACATTGGAAGGAATGGTCCATGGAGTTGTAGTCCATGCCATAAAGTAAACCGGTGTTTCGCCGGCAGCTTTCAGAATTTCTTCAGGAAGAGTATTTTTACATGCTTTGAATTTAACAAAAATCGCCGGATCAGTTGCATCACTGTATCCCTGTGCAAGTTCATGTGAACTTAACGAAGTACCGCATCTCGGACAATGAGGAGTAACACGGTAGCCCTGATAAAGGTATCCTTTATCCCAGAGCTGTTTCATTGTCCACCAACCGGACTCGATATATTCGTTTTCCATTGTTACATAGGGATGATCGAGATCACACCAGTAACCAAGACGTACAGTCATTTTGTCCCAGTCTTCAAGATATTTAAAAACTGAGGCTTTGCATTTTTTGTTGAACTTAGCGATTGAATAATCTTCAATCTGTTTCTTCGAAGTAAAACCAAGCTGCTTTTCTACTTCCAATTCGACAGGTAAACCATGAGTATCCCATCCGCCGATACGAGGAGCATAATAGCCCTTCATTGTTTTATATCTGGGAATTACGTCTTTGAAAGATCTGGACAGAGCATGATGGATACCAGGTCGTCCGTTAGCTGTTGGAGGTCCTTCAAATAAAGTGAATCTTGGTGAACCCTCACGTTGGCGAACACTTTCATTGAAAATGTCATTATCCTGCCAATACTTGAGTGTTTCCTCTTCTTGTTTTGCGAAGTTTGCCCTACTGGAGACAGAATTAAACATAAATACCTCACTATCCTTCACCATATATCTGGCGGTGAAAGACTAATTTCAAGTTCAAATTTTATCAAATATGACTATTTTATAAAAGATATATAACCCTGTGCCTTTAAACATAGCGCTTTGAAGTAAAAAAAAAGAGGCACTTCAGAAGTACCTCTTTAAATAACATTTATCTAAAATAACTATTGCTTAGGTGCAATTACTACTTTTCTAGCTTCACCGAAGCCCGTGCTCTGAGTGGTCACGCGGTGGTTATCTGCCAGTGTAATATGGATGATTCTTCGTTCATATGCCGGCATTGGTTCCAGTGCAATGGATCTTTTATTGACAATGACCTGATCGGCAACATGACGGGCAAGAGACTGTAATGATACAAATCTTCTCTGCTTATATCCGTTAACATCAAGAACTGTCGGAACTGTTTCTCCGCATTTCTGTGAAGCAATGAGTCTGACAATATACTGAAGTGATGATAATGTCTGACCTTTTCTGCCAATAAGAATACCCAAATCATCACCTGTAATATTCAAAACCAAAGAAGATTCTTCAGAACCGTCACCATCAACAACATTCATATTCTCTTCAATTTCAATCTCAGCTTCAATTTCAAGAATATCAAGGATATCTTTTAAAACTGAACTGGCAACTTTTCCATATTCTTCTATCTCACTCATATAGACCTCTTTATTCCAGAACTATTTCTTTGAAACAGTCTTATTATCAGATGATGCTTTAGTTACGGAGTTATTCTTTTTATTTGAAATATGCAACAGTGACTTGATCTTATCAACATAAGGCTGTAATCCACCCCATCCGGAATAGAAATACTGCATAACCATTCTGATTATGGCGTTGATGATCCAGTACAGTGACAAACCTGCAGGCAGAGTCATTGACATGAATATGAACATCAAAGGCATCATGATACTCATCATCTGTGTCTGCTGCTGAAGCTGGGCATTACCGCTTGACTGGTTGCTTGTCATCTTGGTCTGGAGATACATTGTTGCACCGACTAAAAGTGCAAGGATGAAGTTAGAATTAACCATATTCAAACCAAGGAACATGGTCTTCAGCGGCAGCGCTTTGAAAATGACATCCCAGTTATATACAAGTGATGAAAGATTCAAAAGGCTTTCAGGTGATACGGCCATAACTCTCATGATTGCCTGATACAGAGCGACCCATATAGGCATCTGAATAAGCATTGGCAGCAAACAACCTGTCGGGCTTATTCCGGCCTCTTTATACAGTTTCATCTGTTCCTGTGCCAAAGCCTGCTGGTTATTGCCATACTTCTTCTGTAATGCAGCAAGTTTCGGCTGCATTTCAGCTGTCAGTTTGCTTGTTTTCATCTGTTTAAGAGTGAATGGCAGCAGAATTAGGTTGATAATGATTGTAAGTACGATTACTGCCAGACCAAAACTGCCAAACAGAGTATGTGATAACCAGATCAGAAAGTTAACTACAGGTCGAAGGATTATTAGTTCCCAAATATCCATTTGTCTCCTCCTTCTTCCTATACTTCATGAGACCACTGCAATACGCCGTTGAGAGCGTTTACACAGTAAATAGTCTCATCTTTCTGTGAATGTACATATATTAAATCGCCGTCAGCCACAAGATCAGAATTAACTGTGGTTTCAAGTTCTTTAATACGTGTGAAATTAAAACCATTGGAAGGATCGATTGAATAGAGATTGCCTGTGTTATCAATAACATAGACCTTGTTATTAATCACAACAGGACTGGATGAAATTGCTTTTTCTAAATCGATCACGTTTTCCATTTTTCCGGTTGTCTTATCAATTGAATAAATGCATCCGTCATTGTTGGGAGCAACAAGATAATTGCCGCAGATAACGGGAGTTGCCCAGAACCAGTTCCTGGGAGAAGCAAGTTCAGTTGATAATTTCCATTTCATTTCACCATTGCCAGCATTAACTGCATAGACACTTCGGTCAAATGAAGCGACATAAATTGTATCTTCTTCAAGTACGGGAGATGCAATAACAGGACCATCTGTTGCAAAACTCCACTTAAGTGAACCATCCTCTGCAGACAAAGCATAAAGAGAATGATCAAAAGAAGTCACATATACTGTTCCATTGTTTAAAACCGGAGTTGACCAGATTTTGTCACCGGTTTCGTATGACCAAACTGTTTCAAGAGTAGTATTATCCAAGGCATAAATACTGCCGTCAGAACAGCCAACATATATATTTTTGCCGTCACCGACAATACCACTGATAACTGACATAGACTTATCTTCGTCAAGCTGTTTCTTGTTGGAAAGCTGTTTGGCAACATCAAAGGTGTAAACATTGCCATCATACCCTGAAGCATATAACAATCCATCATTTATATATGGAGAACCATAAAAAATAACAGTACCTGCTCCGTATCCGCAACCGAGCAGACCGGATGCACCGCTGTTACCCTTTACTTTCAATGGATCATATGTGAGTGTTCCATTAACCTTATTCAAGGTAAGAATAGAACCTTCTGATGAAGCAACATACAGATAGGAATCATCAAATACAGGAGGAGCCCATCCGTACTGTGCAACATTAGTATTACAGCTACAGCCTGCTACAGCTACTGCCATTGAGCCGAGAAGAAGAGAAGTCGCAGCTAAATGTAACACTTTATTTTTTTTCATTTTTCAGACATTCCCTTAGATCTAAAACTGAATTTTTCAGGAACAGGATCATATCCACCGTCATGCCAGGGGTGACATCGCATGATTCTTCTGGCACCGAGATAGATCCCCTTGAATAATCCAAATTTCTGAATAGCTTCCAATGTGTACTGGGAACAGGTTGGTATGTAACGACATGAATCAGGCAACCAACGTGACAATGTTTTCTGATATATCCTTATTAACAACATTGCCAGTTTTCTCATCTATTTACACCAGAAAGCCGCATTTTTTAAAAACACTCTGAAGAGTACGACTGATCTCTTCATAACTGGAGGTGGTTATTAACGGACGGGTCATTATTACAATATCGAATCCGCCCGTTAATCTCTGTTGTCGTATAATATCGCGAATCTGCCTTTTGACATGATTGCGAACTACAGCTCCACCAATTTTCTTGCTGGTCACTATCCCCCAGCGAGAATAATCAAGATTATTCCTGATATATTTCACCGAAAGAGACTTTGCGTGACAAACCGTTCCGTTTTCATATACTGAAGAAAAATCTTCATTTTTCTTCAGATAACAACGTCCGTTCATTACTATTTCTTAGTAATTGTCAATCGGGCACGTCCTTTTGCACGACGTGATTTGATAACAAGTCTGCCGCCACGAGTGCTCATTCGAGCCAAAAAGCCATGCTTTCGGATTCGGGGCAGTTTCTTTGGTTGATATGTTCTCTTAGTCAAGGTTAACTCCTACGAATTATTTATTATTCGGCTGCTTCTTCAGCTTTGGTTTCTTCAGCTGCTACATCTTCTGCTGCAACTGGTTCTTCTTTAGCTGGTGCTTCTTCAGGTACCTGATCAGCCTTAGGTGCATTACCGGCGATATTCAAAGGAGGAACCATACCCTGCTTGTGAATATGTTCAGGAACGAATGGAAGTAATGCGATATGTCGAGCCTGTTTGATTGCGAGTGCAAGTGCGTGCTGATGTCGGTTACAAGTACCGGTTCTGCGTCGGGGTTCGATCTTGCCTCGATCAGATATGTATCTTGTTAACATAGCAGTATCTTTGTAATCGATATTGTCTACTTTGTTAGCACAAAACGCACAGAATTTACGCTTGGCAGCGAATTTACCGCCCCAGCGTCCGTTTCGGTTACCCTTGTTATAAGGGCTCTTTTTCATTTCAGCCATGATATTTACAATCTCCTAAATTACGTCTTAATCTAATCCGACGACGCCGTCGTCAAATGATGCAATGTCGAGAGTTCCGTCATCTTCCATAACATCACTGGGTTTGCCTTCATCTGAAGATGCATCCTGTCTGTCAAGGAATGTAACGTTGCTAGCTACGACATCAGTTCTGTAGTATTTCTGGCCATTGCTTTCCCAGCTTCTGTTGTGCAGTCTGCCTTCGACATAGACCAAACGTCGTTTGGTCAGGTAGTTGTTGCACTGTTCAGCCAGTTTGTTCCAGACTACTACAGTGAACCAATCGGTTTCGGACTGACGCTGTCCGTCTGTTCCGCTGAAGTATCGAGATACTGCAAGACGGAAAGTCGCAACAGGAGTCCCTGCAGGTGTGTATCGGAGTTCGGGATCCGTACCAACCCTGCCGATTAGCATTACCTTGTTTAAACTAACCATTTCAATTCACCTATTTTTCGAGAAGAACAATCATGTATCGGAGTGCTTCTTCAGTGATGTTGAGAAGGTTTTCGATCTGCTTGTTTACAGTCGACAACAAGGTGTAGTGCATCATGATGTAAATACCATCGGTCTGATGCTTGATGGGGTATGCCAGACGTCGCTTACCGATATTTGTGACGTCAGCAACTGAACCCTGTCCATTAACGATGATCTGCTTGATGCTGTCCACAATGGCATCAATACGTTCATCGGACAAGGCCGAATTGAGTACCAGCATAATTTCATAGTTTCGTTGACTGCCGACGATGCTGGACTCCGCAGTCATGGACACTTTAGATGTTTTCTTGACCACTTTATCTCCTAAAGTAAACGAAATTTTGACCATTGTATCACAATCGTATTTAAATCGTAAAATTTCAATTTTTAGGATTTTTTGTCCACATCCCCCTGTTATTATGAAAACATAGAAAATGAAAAGGGATATTGAAATGAAATACGTGATTATTGATCTTGGAAGAAATGAAATCCTGAGAAGAAAATTCGATAACGAAGAAGAAGCAAGTAACTATTCGTTATATTTACAGCTTAACGGACGACCTGGTTTATACCTCGTTACTGAATCAAACAGCGATAAAGTGTATGCACTGGATTAGTTAAACCAACCAGGGTTAACAATATATAGTTCAATCCTTGCCAATTATCTCTAAGGCATATTATTCTTTACACGAATATCAGATAAGCTTAAGAATATTGGAAGTTAAGTAAGATCTGACCAAAATGGGACTTTAAATGAATAAGAACATTGACTTGATTTTTACTGCTTTAGAGAATCATTATCCATCAAGCAAAATTGCTTTGGATTTTTCAACTCCTATGGAATTACTGGTAGCAACTGTTCTATCAGCACAGTCAACAGATGCATTGATCAATAAGATTACTCCAGCATTATTTGAAAGATGCAAATCCGTAAAAGATTACGCAGAAATACCTATTGAGGATCTGGAAAAGATGATTTTTTCATCTGGTTTTTATCATAACAAAGCTGCAAATATAAAAAGAGCAGCTCAGGTAATTATGGATGAGTTTGACGGAGTAGTCCCCAATAATATGAATGATTTGCTTAAACTTCCCGGAGTTGCCAGAAAAACAGCAAATATAGTTTTATATCATGCCTTTGGAATCGAAGAAGGCATTGCAGTGGACACTCATGTAAAAAGAATTTCCAGGCTGATTGGTCTGACGGAAAGCAATGATCCTAATAAAATAGAAAAAGACCTCATGACTATTATCCCAAGACAATTATGGGGAAAGACCAATACATTGTTTATTTCACTAGGAAGAGATATCTGCATTGCCAACAGACCGAGATGTTCCGAATGCCCTATTAATAAATATTGTAAGCATGGGGCTAAAGCTTAAAGCATCTTATTGCATTCTCTGTTGTAATATCTTCGATTTCTTCCGGGCTCATTTCCAGTAAATCAGCCAGAAACGATACAGTTTCATCAATATAAGAGGATTCATTTCTCTTTCCTCTTTTAGACTGAGGCGGAAGATAAGGAGCATCCGTTTCCACCATAATGCGGTCAAGTCTCAGTGTTTTAATAACGGGAAGCAGATTCCTTGATGACGGATAAGTTATATATCCCCCAAGTGAAACATAAAATCCGCAATCCATGTACAGATCTGCAGCTTTCTGGGAAGCATTAAAACAATGAATTACTCCTGTGGCGCTCCTTGTCAGGTAATTACGTGATTTAATGATTTCAACGAGATATTCTTCAGCATCACGGCAGTGAATTACCCATGGCAATCCAATTGCTTCAGCAAAATCCATCTGAGGAATAAGTACTTCAATCTGCTTTTCAAGAGATGCTTCAGCATAATGAAGATCCAGTCCGATCTCACCTACCGCTTTGACACAGGGATTATCAAGAATGAGTTCCTTAATTCTTTTAAGATCATTTACATCAGTACCCATACAGCATTCGGGATGAATGCCGCATGCAGGATATACATTGCTATATTTTTTACTGATTTCGATGTTGGCTACACTAGAAGCAATATCAGAACCTAGAGAAATTAATTTTTTTATTCCTTTTTCATCAGCTCGGGAAATGACATCATCAATATCTTCACGGAATTGCTCGCTCTCAAGATGGCAATGAGTATCTATTATCATAAGGTAAGTATACAACAACGGAATACATTATTTTTGATATAATAACAAATTATGAATGATCAGATTTCGCCTTTGAAACAACAGTTTTTGGACACGAAAGCTCAGTATCCTAACTGTATATTGCTGTTCAGAGTCGGAGATTTCTACGAGACTTTTGATGAAGATGCTGAAATCACTTCAAGAGTACTTAATATAGTCTTAACCAAAAAGTCCACCGGCAAAGGTTCTACCATGCCCATGGCAGGTATTCCATTTCATGCGCTTGATGATTACTTATACAGACTTATCAAAGCAGGTTATAAGGTAGCCATATGTGAACAAATGACTAAACCCGGTGAACAAAAAGGGTTAGTTAAAAGAGAAATAGTAAGGATAGTTACTCCCGGAACAGTTTTAGAACCCACGCTCCTTGAAAGAAATATCAACAACTATCTTGCTTCAATATTTATCGACAATGATAAGGCCGGTTTCGGATATATGGATATCACAACGGGCGAATTCTGTGTCACAGAGTTATCATTCGATAAACTGGCAAATGAAATCAGCAGAATATCACCTTCTGAAATATTGATTCCTGAAGGTCAGGACAAGACAAATCTCTCCAATGTAACCGAATGCAATCCAAATGACTTCAGATATGACAGATGTGAAAGATTACTAAAAAACACATTCGGAGTATCTACTCTTGATGGTTTCGGTTTAAACGGACATCCAAATGCCATCTGTGCAGCCGGTGCAATAATCAAATACGTAAGCGAAATGCAGAAAAGCACCTTTGGTGAAATCCATGCATTAAACTATTATTCTTCCTCGTCTTTTATGGCAATCGATGAAGAAACAAAAAGAAACCTGGAGTTATTTGAAAGCTCGTCTCATGAAACTAATAAAGGAAATCTTCTAAGTGTCCTGAACAAAACATGTACTCCCATGGGAGCAAGGTTGCTGAGAAGATGGATCGGTCAGCCCTCTCTTAAAAAAGAAGTTATTCTCGAAAGACAAAACACTGTTGAAGTCTTTTACAAAGATGTTTTCCTTGCCAGCAAGATCAAGGAGATACTCAAAGATATTCCTGACTTAGAGAGACTTACAGGCAGAATTAATTCCGGAATCATATTGCCTAAGGAACTTATAGCTTTAAAGAACGGACTGAGTCAGATCCCAAAAATAAGATCCGTTATGGAACCATTTGTACAGTTATCTTATCTGCTTCCCCATAGTCTTAATGATGTTTCCTTTATGATAGATTCCGCTTTGATTGATCCCAGTGAAGGAATGGTTGGCGATGGAAACATCATTAAAAAGGGATACAGTAAAGAATTTGATGAAGTAAAGGATTTAGTCAATAACTCCAAATCCTATCTTATCAATCTTGAAGCCAGCGAAAAAGAAAAAACCGGGATTGCCAAACTCAGAGTTGGATATAACAGTGTTTTCGGGTATTACCTTGAAGTACCTAACGGGTCCAAAAACCTTGTACCCGATACTTATATACGAAAACAAACTCTCGTAAACGTAGAAAGGTTTTATACACCAGAACTCAAGGAATTCGAAACTCAGATACTCCATGCCACTGAGAATATCAAGGAAATCGAACAAAACCTTTACAGACAGTTAGTCGAACAGATCAAGCCGTATATGACGTCCCTATCTGTCATTGCAGAAAAAATTGCTGAAATCGATGTTCTGAGAAGCTTCGGTGAAGTAGCATTAGACTGTCATTACGTTAAACCTGTTATTACAGACAAAAACAAACTATCGATCGTAAAAGGAAGACATCCGATCGTTGAAACCATTCTCCCAAGCGGACGATTCGTTCCCAATGATACAGAAATGAGTCATGATGAAACTCAGATTATGCTGATTACAGGTCCGAATATGGCAGGTAAATCAACATACATGAAACAGGTTGCCCTCATTGTAGTCATGGCGCAAATCGGATCATTTGTTCCTGCAGACAGTGTCGAATTATCAATATTTGACAGGATTTTCACCAGGATAGGAGCACATGAAGATCTTTCAAGCGGTAAATCAACATTCATGGTTGAAATGGTAGAAACTTCAATAATACTTAATAATGCCACGCCAGATTCACTAATTCTTCTTGATGAAAT
>JAEESL010000068.1 GCA_016286345.1 Dehalococcoidales bacterium
ACTTTACGAAGGAAAACTCTACATCCAGACCGGCAAGGTCAAGGATGTATCCAAGCAGCTGGCTGCCAACCCTTATGCTGAGGTCTGCGCATTCAAGGATGGAGTATGGCTACGAGTATCCGGTAAGCTCGTCAATGACGAGAACCGCCTCATAAAGATCAAGATGCTGGAAGACTATCCTTCTCTCAAGAGCATGTACGATCCCGCCGACGACAACACTCAGGTCCTCTACTTCAAGAGCGCTACCGCCAAGTTCTATACCTTCGGCGCCGCTCCTGAACAGTTCGAGTTCTAGATATAAATCAAAAGGCAACAAAAAGCCCCTGGATCATGGCGATCACCAGGGGCTTTTCTTTAACTATGAGACTTCTAATTATTATTCGCAGCTCATGCCGCATTTGGTACACTTTTTGTATTCGATAGTACCATCCAAATGGTAAACCTTAGGATCCAGTTCGCCCTTGCAGTACTTGCAGATATTATTATCGTAATAGTATTCATCCCAATCATCATACCACGCAACCAGACAACCGATTTCATGACCATCAGGGGCATCCTCACCGAACCAAAACATACCGCCGCTGACTTTTTCCAAATCACCGTCAGACAAGTTATTATTCATTTCTTTGTCTTTGTTATCTTCCATAAATAGCCTCCTTAGTCGTGATAAATGAAAAAGAAAGTCAAACTGTTACAGTCTAGTTTTAGCACAGAACGCCGTAACAATCAACTATCCAAACCTGTCAGATTCAATGATCTTAATATCTCATCTTTTCTCTTCTTGTATCCATGCAGATAATAAGCACAGGTCTCCTCGTCAATTGCCATCAGATCATTACCACCGGCAATGATAGGTTTTGCCCTGCAGCCACCGATACAGCTTAATCTGTATTCGCAGTCCCGGCACTTTTCGCTGACATCAAGAAAATCACCAGCCTTACTGTTTCCCAGCAAAACTAAAGGAGAACTGACATCGAGTATCTCCTTTAACGACATTTCAAAAATATTTCCAAAAGATCCTTCAAAACATGAACCGACATATGACATGCATGGAAGCACATTTCCGTTGCTATTGATGAAAAAAGCATCTTTCAGAGACGCACACAACAGGTACCGGCCCAGTGTCGATTCATGACAATTCTTTTCAAAATCTGCAGTTATCTTTCCGGTCATGCCGTTATAACTAAAAAGCCCCTCCAAAGCCAAACTGATCGAATGTCTTTCGGAGAGAAATACAGGGATATATCTGATAAAAGCGTCCCAGGCCTCTTCACGCGAGATGCCGTGAGAAACACTGTATGCATGCCATTCTCCAAGATCTTCAACGCGCGCGATCTTGAGTGTTTTTACGCCCAGTTCCTCGAGATACCCCACAGTCTTCTTGATGCTTCCGAGGTTATCTTTGAAAAGCGTCATGGTGGCATGACACGGAATGTCGTGCGCTACACATAGTCTTATCGCCTTAACTGCTGCATCCTGAGCACCATCGATACCCCTCATCCAGTCATGATGTCCCAGTCCGTCAAACGGGATCCTGACCGAGGGCGTCAGATTGTATCGTTTGAAAAGATCGATTGTATCTTCACTGAAAAGGATTCCGTTGGTATAAATAGTCTCAAGTCGAAGTCCATGATTACCGATTTCCTCAACGATCGTCTCAAAATCAGGATGCATAAGAGGTTCACCGCCAGTAATCTGAACCCTTGTGATCCCACATGCTCTTAAATCATCAAGTATCTTTTTGAAATCGTCGACCGACATCTGATCATACTTAGCATGCGGAGCGGACATAAGACAATGCCGGCATTTACAGTTGCAGTTTCCGGTAATGGAAAGATGAACTGTCTTCTTATAAGCATTATCGTATTTGACGTATCGCTGATGATCCGTAAGATGCTCAGCTTCTTTCGCTGCTTTTATGAAACCATAATCATATGCTTTTTCAAAAAAAGATCTATCCTCAGGTGACAGGCTTTCTAGCATGATATCGGTCTTGCCATCACAATCCAGAAGCAAAGAATATTGTGAACGACTGAAAGAGTACATTTCTGAAGTATGTTCATCGTACAGACCGAAAGGCAGGTCTGCATATCCTCGAAACGAATATCTGTAATTAAGCATGTATCGCATATCGTAAGTATAGTAAAACTCGTGTGCCGTGAAAAAGGACCAACGATAAGACTGTTTACGATTGAAAATCAATGATTTTTTCGATTTATAAGACTTGTTTATGCAAGACGAGTATGAGAAAATGACATAGTAGTGTTTTTATCAATTTTTTTTATTAGAGGCAGGCTTATGAAGAAAAAGAATTATTTGATCATCCTATCCTGTTTCCTGGCTATCCTAAGCATATTCATCATGGCGTGCAACGGAAACAAAAACAATGATAAAAACCGTTTGATCACCGCCGAAGAATGGAAGACCCAATATCCGTATCAGTACGAGACTTATATGAAGGATCTTGAGCTGGACGAGATAGTTAGTATCCCCGAGCAATATCCATTCCTCGACGTTATCTACGCCGGCAGCTCATACGGCAAGTATTTCATCGAACCGCGAGGTCACAACCTCTCTCTTACAGACGTAGGAGAAACCGGCAGGCCGCATCCCAAAGCCAACTGTTTGACCTGTAAATCGTCTGATTTCACATACATGGTCAATACTGAAGGCGTCGAAGTATACAGCCGTGAATTCAACACAGTATATGAACAACTCAATGAATTAATCGGCTGCTACACATGTCATGAAAATACCGGAAGCGAAGTAGTCATCACTCATTCATATCTCAAGAATGCACTGGGCGAAAACATCAAAGACTATAACGTCAATGATCTTTCATGCGGACAGTGTCATTGCGAATACTACTTCCTCAAATCGACCGACGAAGCCAAACTAGCGTACACCGGCCTCGACAACATGAATCCCGAATATATCCTCAACTTCTACATCGAGAATAATGTCGCAGAGACTACTCATGGTCTGACCGGGACCAAAATCCCCAAGGCGACTCATCCTGAATTCGAGACCTATCTCGGTGAAGGCAGCAAACATGCCAGTTTCCTGGACTGTGCAGACTGTCATATGGGCGAGTGTACCGCTGCGGACGGCACGACTTTTTCCGATCACTTCTTCACCACTCCTCTGGATAAGCCCGAGGTCCTCGAGACCTGCAAAGGCTGTCATCCCTACGATATGGCGGAATATGTACACAACATCCAGAAAGCCGTCGAAGACCGCACCATCGAAGTCGGACAGGAGCTGGCCAACATGATTCTGGCTCTTGCTGCTTTCAAAGATTCAGGAAAATATAGCGACGAACAGCTACAGCCCATCAAAGATCTTCACAGAGAAGCTCAGTGGTACTGGGATTTTGTCTTTGGAGAAAACAGCAACGGTGCTCATAACTCAGCGCTGTCCTATGATTGTCTGAACAAAGCAGAAACTGCCATCAACAAGGCTATGGATCTGATGAAAGCTCTATAGTGATAATCACGTTTATTCAGCTTTTGTTAAAAACAAGGAAAACAGAATAAATAATTGTGCTTTAGACTTTCTACATGCTAGAATCAAAGTAGAACGAAAACAGTCTTATATCCGAGATATAAGCGATTAATAGAAAAAGGAGCTCTGAATATGGAAGAGAAGAATCCTATGGAAATGGATGATGAAATGCTGGCAGCGGTCGCCGGCGGCAAACTGACCAAGAATGCATATAAAGTCATGCAGATGGCATTGGATCTTGCAAGAGCAAACAATTATTCCAAAGAAGATGTTCTCAATCTGCTTTCAACCGAATGGGAAAAGAAGAATTTTCTTATCAAGCAGGTCACCACTGATTTCTCACAGGAAGACTATGACGCCTGCGTAGCATTCGTTAACGAAAACATGTAACCCCTTTCCTAATAACGTCTTAAGGAGTCTATCGAAATGGTCATTGATGACAATGCCTTGGAAAAAGTAACCGGCGGTGTTCTTACAGAGAATGCCACTTTGGTAATGCAAAACGCCATGATAATGGCTCAGCAGCAGGGAATGTCCAAAGCTGAAGCAATAAACATGATCAAGACTGAGTGGGCAAATAAAAACCCCCTGCTCTCCATCGTTACAACCGATTTCTGTAACGACGATTTAAATGCATGTCTAACATATATAGAGAATAACTGGGCTTGATCATCTGACGGATCGTCACACAACCCACCGGATGTCTGTTGATTCGGTGGGTTTTCTATTTTAAGATATTATTTAGAATCATTATCCAGACGTTGTCTTTCGACTAACTCTGCAAACTTGCCATTCAGCTTTATAAGCTCATCATATGCACCCTGCTCTACGATGCGTCCCTTATCCATGACCAGAATCCTGTCACAATGACGGATAGTAGAAAGTCTATGGGCAATGACGATACGGGTGCAGTTGAGTTCATCCAATGCATCTGAGATCTTTTTCTGGGTCTTGTTATCAAGGGCTGAAGTAGCTTCATCAAACATAAGTACCTTGGGGCTTGGCGCAATAGCACGCGCAATCATGATTCTCTGTTTCTGTCCACCAGAGATACCACCCTGTCCCTCAGCGATGACGGTGTTCATGCCCATAGGCATCTCACGGATATCATCTGCAATACCGGCGAGCTCCGCCGCTTTCCAGGCGTCATCCAATGTCAGGTGAGGTGCTGCGATAACGATATTCGAATAGATCTCGC
>JAEESL010000069.1 GCA_016286345.1 Dehalococcoidales bacterium
GGAGAAATCCATATCAATGAGTTCAACGCAAAAAAGATCTCTGAAAAAGAGCTTTCGCGTCAAATTGCTTATATTCCCCAGTCACATAATCCAGTGTTTAACTTCAGTGTTTTTGATATGGTCCTGATGGGAACAACCGGACAGGTTTCATCGGTTTCATCCCCCGGACCGAAAGAAAGACAAAAAGTCATGGACTGTCTGGATAGACTGGGGATACAGCATTTATATAACCGCAGCTACACTTTTATAAGCGGCGGTGAAAGACAGCTGGTTCTGATAGCAAGAGCCATGGCTCAAAATGCAAAAATCATGATCATGGATGAACCGACAGCAAACCTTGATTACGGCAACCAGATAAGAGTACTTGAGCAGATAAAATCATTGTCAAAAGAAGGCTACACAATCATTCTGTCTACTCATAATCCCGATCAATCATATCTATATGCCGACAGAATACTGGCAATATATGACGGCAAACTCATTGCTGACGGCAATCCCAAGGATGTTATAACGACTGAACTGATCAGAACTCTTTACGATGTCAATATAACTGTCGAAAGCCTTCACGATGACAATATACGATTTTGCGTGCCTGATGAACTGATCAGCAAATAAAAGGAGGAAACGATATTAAATAACCTATTTGACTTTACGTTATATTTTGCGTAATATATTGAAACAAATTTAGAACAAAGAAAGGGAGTAAATATGAAGCAAAAAATTGTATCCATTATGGTTGTGTTATGCCTGGTATTAGCATTTGCTGCAGGATGCACAAATGGTTCTACATCAACTACCACAAAAACAGAAACAACGACTATTTCCCCAGAGCAGACGTCTTACATTTTTACCGACTCAGTCGGACGAAACGTTGAACTTCCAAATGAAATCAAATCATTTATTCCTTCAGGTCCTGTTGCACAGATGATGCTGTTGGCATTGGCTCCTGAAAGAATGGCTGCGTTGGCAACAAAGATCAGCGATAGTCAGAAACAATATCTCCCTACTTATATTCCTGAATTGACCTATGTAGGACAGTTATACGGAAGTGCCGATGTCAACAGAGAAACTCTGGCAGCCATCGGGCCTGATGTCATAATAGATCTTGGTGAACCTAAAAAGACCATCGTTGAAGACATGGACAATATGACAAAACAGACAGGTGTTCCAGCTATCCACATCACTGCAACAATCAACCGTTGCGGTGAAGCATATCGAACCCTTGGCAAAATACTCAATTGTGAAGAACGGGCTAATGAAATAGCTGCATACTGCGATAAAGTAGTTGCCAACATGTATACCACCATTAGAACTGTTGGAAATAACAAAGTTAACGCAATTTATATTTCCGGCAGCGATAATAACAGCGCCAATGTTATTGCAAAATCCTCATTCCATGCCGAAGTCTTCGATATGATGTTCGATAACATTGCAGTTGTTGATGCCCCTTCAGGCAGAGGTACCGGCAACACTGTGAACCTTGAACAGCTTCTTTCATGGGATCCGGATGTTCTGCTGATTGGTGATTTGGCGACATATCACAAGATAGCAAACGGTGAAGCAGACAAGCCATGGTATGAATTAAAGGCTGTAAAAACAGGTAATTACTACGGAATGCCTGATACGCCCTATTATTGGTTCGGCAACCCTCCATCAGTCAACAGACTTATAGGCATCGTATGGATGACAGAAATGTTCTATGATGGCGTCGGTGGAGTCGACTACGATATGAAAGCAGAAACAATCAAATACTATAAGTTATTCTACAGTCATGACCTTACTGATGATGAATACAACACTCTGCTCTCCAGCTCAATCCTGAAAAAATAACCATTGATTATATTTGAAAACCAGAAGAGCTCGCTTATCAAAGCGAGCTCTTTCATTGTCAGATCTTCAGAATTAGTAATTCTTAACTCTGAGTTCGAAATAAGATTTAGCATGAGCACAAACAGGGCAGATTTCAGGTGCTTTGGTACCGATGATGATGTGTCCGCAGTTTCGGCATTCCCAGATCTTAACTTCACTCTTTTCAAACACCTGATTGGTTTCCACATTCTTTAGCAGAGCTCTGTATCTTTCCTCATGGTGTTTTTCTATTGCAGCTACAGCTCGGAATTTGGCAGCTAATGCAGAAAAACCTTCTTTCTCAGCGGTCTTTGCAAAATCTTCATACATATCGGTCCATTCAAAGTTTTCACCATCAGCTGCAGCTTCAAGATTCTGTGCTGTGGTACCGATTCCATTAAGTTCTTTAAACCAAAGCTTGGCATGTTCCTTTTCATTCTCAGCAGTGTGAAGGAAGATAGCTGCGATCTGTTCAAAGCCTTCTTTTTTTGCAACTGAAGCAAAATATGTATATTTATTTCGGGCCTGTGATTCACCGGCAAATGCTGCCTGAAGATTTTTCTCGGTCTGAGTTCCCGCATAAGGATTGTCAGCCTTCTTTTCAGGTTCTGATGCAACAGAAACTACAGTTTCTTTTTTCTCTTCTGCAGCCGGGGTTGCTTCTGCCTGGGGTTTTTCTTCCGGTTTGATTTCCTCTGCAATCAGTTCGAGTAGATCACCTGTGGCACCGCAGATAGGACATACAGGTTTTTCACCATCTGCCACAGTAAATACTTTGCCGCATAATAGACATCTGTAGGTTTTCATTTCTTTTATTTCTTTCCCTTCATTATTTGGTAATCTTATTATCAATTCCCTGGCTGTCTCTGCCGGGAATTTTGATGTCGGAGGATTAGCAATGAGATCACTGAGCAATTTATGAGTATTGTTGCTCTGGGGAAGCATATATCCTGCCTCTCGCATAATGTCTTCATTGATCAAACGTTCAGCTTTGGAAATCGCAGTCATCAAACGATAAAGTCCGTCTTTATCTGTTTTTTCAGCGATCTGGAGAGCCATTTTCTCTCCTGTTGCTTTGTTTGCGGACATCCTGTTCAAAGCATTGATTACATCTTTAGTTTTTGGCTGCTGGGGAGGCATCTCTACAGGAACCATGCTGATGGCTCCGCTGGGACAGGCTTCTGCACAAACTCCGCATCCGATACATTTGCTGGCATCAATAATACTGTCTTCAGTATCTGTTGCGCCGTATGGACATACATACAGACAAATGCAGTCTTTAGTACAGAGCCTGAGATTTCTATAAGCAATTTTTTTCATTACTTTGCCCTCCCTTCAATCTTTTTGAATTTCCAGGAAGGAACTTTGCATACGGGGCACATCTCAGGTGGATTTTTACCTATATAAACAAATCCGCAGATAGTACAGACCCATATGTCAGTATCAGCCAGCATCTGTTCCCCTTCTTTGAGATAGCGATCAACAAGCGATGCAAGCATTCGGGTAACCTTTTCGCCCCATACACAGACTCTCGCTGCACCTCTGTCTGCGTCAGCATCAGCTTCTGCACGAACTATCGGATAATTCTTTATATCGGTCTGAAGTAATGAGGAAATATTTTCAACCGCAGCATCTGAAACAGACGGAGTAACTGATGAAAAATAATCAGCCAGTTTCTTGAACTGCTTTGCTTCATCATTCTTATACTGTTTCTCACATCCGCGTGATAAGTTGGAGCAAATAGCAGCAAGCTGACCAACTGAAAGTTTTTCGAGATCTTCCTCTATAACAGCTTCTTCTGCTTTTGTTTTTTCAGTAACAGATTCAGGAGTGATTTCCGGTTTAAAATCAGATTTTGAAGCACCGCACATCGGACATTTCCAGTCATCTGGAAGTTCACTAAAAGGAACTTTCTCAACAGTATCATCATATACGTAGCCACATATCTGACAGACATACCGCATTTTCGCCACCCTCCCTTTCTGTGATCTTACATTTCTACTTGTAACATTTTATATGATTATCATTTATCTTGAAACATAAAATAGATATTTATCACTATTATTTTTATTCTTGTATTTTTTTCAAAGCAAATTATTTGACTAAGAATGCCTAAAATAGTAAGATAGAAAAATCTTTTGGGCGGTTAGCTCAGTTGGTTAGAGCGCAGCGTTGACATCGCTGAGGTCAGAGGTTCGACCCCTCTACCGCCCACCATTAAGAATTCCATTGAACTTTTCAGTCCTCAACCATATGCAATGCATTATTATTTTTATTTTCTACTTTTCAGTAAAAAAAGTCTGAACTGAGTGTGTAAGCATCTTTATGTAAAAATTGTATTTTGATAAAATACCCTATATGAAGCAAAAGCCTAATGAAATTATTCATAACGCGAATATACTTGGCTTTAAAAAGACCTGGCTGGCGATAGCCGTAGCCATTACTCTCAACTACCTTTTCTCATTTATAGCTGAACAGACAGGTCTTCCTATTTTCTTAAATACGATATTTACAGTCATCACAAGCTGTCTGCTAGGCGGAATCCCCGGTTTAATCGTAGGACTGGTCAGCAATTTACTCAATGTTTTAATTGATTATACAAGTATCTATTTCGCTTTCATCTCAGGAATAATTGCGATTCTGGCTGCAGTTATGATGAAAAGAGGAATGTTCCGCAAATGGTGGGGATATATATTAGCCATCATTCTATTCGCATTGATCGGCGGTGGACTAGGCTATGTTGTCACATATAATATGTATCCTGAAGATGTGAGTGTGGACACTATAAATCTGGTCAAAACACTCAACGAAGCCGGTTTATCTGCATTCTGGTCTAACTGGATATAC
>JAEESL010000070.1 GCA_016286345.1 Dehalococcoidales bacterium
ACCTTCCTTGTCACCACTGCATCTGCCCGAGGCTGCTCCGGTGGTACCACTGTTTGTACCAACGTTGTTGCTGAAACTCTCGGTGCCAAACCCGAAGATGTCAAACTCGGTGAATGGGGTAACACTGATGTCGGTCTCAACGCCGGTATCCAGGCTGGTTCCTCCCACACCATCTCCATTTCCTCTGCTTTCTACAATGCAGCTATCGAAATGCGATATAAGATCTTCCAGGTCGCTCTTACCAAGGCTCCTTTCAAGGGCGTCGCCACTTCTGTCGATGATCTCTATGCAGAAGACAGTGTCGTCTACCTCAAGAAGGACAAGAGCGTAAGCGCTACCTTCAAGTCCCTCAACTGGGGCAACAACATTGCAGCTTCCGGTCAGGGTTGGACCGTCGGTGCCGCCGGTACCGTTGATGAAGTCGGCCGCCGCAATGGTGGTGCTTGGAGATCCGTTGGTAATTACATCAAACCGGGTCAGGCAGTCTACACCTATGGTTCCGCTGCAGCCGCTACTGAAGTTGCTGTTGATGAAGAAACCGGTCAGGTCGAAATCCTCCACATCTGGAACGTTGTTGATACTGGTACCACCATGTTCAAGAACGGTGCCCTCAAGGAAATCGGCTGCGGTGCTGAAGCATTCCACAACCAGGCATTCTTCTACAATACCGTTTACGATCCCAACACTGGTGCAGTAATCTCCACCAACTACACTGAAGCTATGTTCCCGACCTACATGGATATGAAGACCGAGAACCATGACCTCATCGATTATGAATCATTCGATGCTGGTGGTCCTTTCGGTTGCCATGGTATCGCTGAACCTTGTGTTACCAACTACAGCTCCGTCCTTTGCGCTATCTACAACGCAATCGGTGTCTGGGTTGACCCGCAGATGGCTCAGATGTCAGCTGACCGTGTATTGAAGGCTCTTGGAAAGGCATAGGAGGAGGAATAAAAAATGAAAGATTTTGCTCACGTAAACGCAACAAGTTTTGATGAAGCAGCCGCCCTTCTTGCCAAGGACAACGCTGCAGTCATCGCTGGCGGTACTGATATCATCTATAGCATGAAAGGTATGAACACTCCTAACCTTCCTGATACCCTTGTCAACATCAAGACTATTGCTGATGCTGACTACATCAAGGAAGAAGGCGGTTTCATCAAGATTGGCGCTCTCGCCAAGCTCACTGCTATTGCTAAATCATCAGTCGTCAAATCCAAGGCTACTGCCCTGGCTGAAGCTGCTGAATTAGTCGCTTCTCCTGAACTTCGAAACATGGGTACCATCGGTGGCAACATCTGCCAGAAACCCCGATGTATCTACTATCGAAACGAATTCAATAACTTCCCTTGCGCTCGAAAGGTCAAGGGTGGTACCTGCTACGCCATCACTGGTGTACATCGATATCACTCCATCTTCGGTGGCGTCGGCGGTTGTATGGCCGTCTGCCCTTCCGACACTGCAGTCGCATTGGTTGCACTGAAGGCCAAGATCGTAACCACCAAGAAGACCTGGGAAGCCGCTGATTTCTTCAAGGTTCCTAACAAGGAATTTGGCACCGCTCGCGGTGAACAGATCAACGCACTTGATCTTGACGAAATCGTCAAAGAGATCCAGGTTCCCGTCACTTCTGCAAAGAGCACCTACAAGAAGTGGGCTTTCCGAAAAGCCATCGACTTCCCTCAGGTTTCCGTTGCAGTCGTTAAAGACGGCAATTCTGCAGAAATCGCCCTTGGCGGTGTCTACAATGAACCTAAGGCTTTCTCTGGTGTTAACTGTGCCGATCCTGCCAAGGCTGGCGATGAATGTCTTGCCAAGGCAACCGGTATGAACACTCCTCGTGCCGATGGCCAGGCTGATCGATACTCCAACACCTACAAAATCCAGATCGCCAAGGTCATGGTCAAGAGAGCAATCGGCTCCCTCTAACTCAAGTAATTAGGTAATCGATTATTTAGGGCCACCTGAGAAGGTGGCCCTTTTTTTATAAGAAACCTTTAAAAAACTTTATTACTCTAAAGTAATGTGTGATATAATAGACGCAAATTTGAGTCAGTCCATTTTTTGACAAATGGATTGATAAAAAACTTTTTGGCAAGCATTTGTTTTGTGGTGTTATCTAATGAATAGATGACGGGGTGGAGATGAAATGAACGCGAACCAACTGGCCTCCTTAGCCAAGATTAAAAGCAATCGTATCGCCAGAGCATACTACGATACCGCTATTGGATTGGCGAAGGAACAGGACATCAACGATGTTACTGTTCAGGTTATTTTATCTTTGACCGATACTTCCCGTCAGACTTTCTATAATTATTTTGCTAATAAGAACACCTTGTTCAACTATGTATTTGTCAAGGATGTGAATGATTCCATTTATGAATCCAATCCTTTGGAAGTCTTGACTCAGATTATCCCCGATGAACTGACAAAGCATTTTGATTATTATGCTGCTATCAGCAAGGGAACCGGTGCGGACTGTTTTTCTGAGTTCCTGACATTTTATCTTCAGGCGTATTACCAGAATATTTCCGAAAGAGTGTGGGATGAGACTGCCAACAATGGCATCGTCGACTCGACGATTGATGCCTATGCTGCGGTGTCATCAAAGCTTTTTATCAGGTGGCTGACAGATATCAAATACAGCAGCCAATATACAGCTAAAGATGTCGGTTGGCAGATTTATAAAGACATTCCGGCCAGTCTCTATCAGGCGTTCGATTCTCCGACGGTGGCTCCTACTGAAAAGATCGTGACCAATATCGTTAACCTTGGTATAGGTGTATTGGTCGGCAAAGACTTTTTGGACAAGATGTTTGAGGCTTTTATTGAGGAATATCCCAATATCAGGATCAATTTTGTTCGTTCCGGACATTACAGGTCGGTCAAGAGCCGTAGCGTCGGCCTTGAACTATCTTCATTTGAGTTTTCGGATACGAATTATGAGAAATATAAGCTTTGCGATCATGGGATTGTAATGTTGGTTCCTAAGGATAATCCTCTATCAAAGCTGACTCATGCAAAACTTGAGGCTTTCTACGATGAAAACATAGTTCTCAATAGTTATCGAGACAAGAAAATGCTGGTCAAGGCACTGCGCAATGAGAACTTACGGAACAGTTTCAGTGTCAATGAGATATCCAGTTCTTTGAATGATATCATTCTTGAGAACAACAGAGGCGTCGTCCTTAAATCTACACTTGATGATTATAAACCAAGCAAGAAGGTACAGGTCGTTGTTATCGATGATTTTAGGGATGGCAAGAACCCATTCCAAGCTGATTTGAATCTTTTTGTCCAGAAGGATTACGAATTATCAGATAATGAGCGAATCCTGGCTCGATTTCTTATGGAGTTCTCTAAGAATTATAACAAGGCTCAGTCTCGTTCTTTGGTCAACAGATTAAAGAGACGGCAGAAGCGTGATCA
The DNA here is from genome assembly GCA_016286345.1 of Dehalococcoidales bacterium. Taxonomy (GTDB): domain Bacteria; phylum Chloroflexota; class Dehalococcoidia; order Dehalococcoidales; family UBA1222; genus UBA1222. The sequence continues at coordinate 3,433 of JAEESL010000070.1, forward strand.
AAATGAAGAAAGCTGATTACGGTGGGATCGAGGACTTAAAATACGGCAGAATCGTCAAATATATTTGCGAAGCTGCCGTAGAACTGGCGTCAACTTATCCGGCTGAGGACATAACTATACAGATGATCACAGTAGAAGCCGAGATTTCAAAACAGACATTCTATAATCATTTCCCTGATAAATATGCATTGTTCAATTATATCTTTCTTCATGACATTGGCAGTGATCTTTCCCCTTACAGCCCCGAGGATCTGGTCACTCATGTGCTGCCGGAGATCTTCAGCCAAAAGATCAAGTTCTATCGCTCGATTGCTCATACCGATGCGCTGAATTGTTTCCAAAATTTTCTTTATACTTTTCTGCAGAATTATTATCTCGATGTTCTCCGTACATACTATGAAGAGAAGGATATCAGTAGGAAGATAAAGTTCGGAGCGGAAGTCTTTACTGAGATTACGACAACGGCGTTTATCAACTATCTGAAGGAATCTACAGAGTTAAAAACACGTTCAGTATTCGATATCGGTGATGAAATCTATTCTGCTGTTCCGTTATCGGTCTATTCGGCCTTTTCCAATTATAAAAGTATCAAAAAATGAGCTTTTGACAAGAATTTGATGCTACTTTAGACTAAACGACATTGGAGTTTAGTTATGAGTTGGTATTCTATTTTTGGTGCAGACATTGAAAAGTGGGTGACGTTAGGAATCTTCATCGTTACCTTTATCTTTATCCTTTATCGTAAATTCAACATTGCTGTGATAGCATTGATCTCTGCAGCGTTAGTGATCCTGCTGGGCATCATCAGTCCGTGGTCGGCGGTCCTGGAAGGAATCAACTGGGATGTACTTGCCATTTATAGCGGTTATGCGATCCTGGCAATGTATCTTAGGGAGAGTCAGCTCCCGGCCTGGCTTGCCAATCAGGTAATGCTCAAATTCAAGAAAGAAAAGACAGCGCTTCTGTTGCTGTGTATGATCGCGATGGCGCTTTCGGTCATTATTGCCAATCCGGAAGTCGTCATCATTCTTGCTCCACTTGCTATCGAAATGGCCGATAAGATGAAGGGCAACCTTTATGTCTATCTCATCGCCTTGGCGATTTCTTCAAATGTCGTTACCACTGTTACGATGGTTGCCGATCCTCCTGCCATCCTTATGGCCGGATATACCGGTATGGAATTCTTTGATTTCTACTGGTTCCAGAACAAAATCAGTCTCGGCACGATCTCTGTCTTT
>JAEESL010000071.1 GCA_016286345.1 Dehalococcoidales bacterium
AACCCATTCTTCCAAGAGAGCTTCTTCCTTCCACAAATGCGGTCAGATTGTCCGGCAGCTCGAAATACTCCATTGTTGTGGCAAGGACAAACTGTCCGGGCATGATCAGATATGTATCGGTAGTGATGGTTTTATAATTGATCTCTTTTTCGAGAGTGATAACACTTGATGGAGAATCATCAACGACACTGAAAGTGTTTCCCAAACGAATATCTACACTCGCCGGCTGAATCTGTTCGTCAGTTACCGGCTCGATCGTCAGTGTCTTCTCTTTAAGCATTTTCATTATCGTCTTATCTGAAAGTATCATTCTTGTTTCTCCTTTGTTCTCGTTTCATTATATTCCTTAATATATCACCCAAAGAAGTGATGCTAGAAATCCTCATCAACCATTCTCTTTAAGATACTGCATAGCCCAGTTAAGCTCGTAATCTTCCTTGTCACGGAAAATCGCCATCGCTGCATCGTAATCTAAGGGGATGCGCACATCAACAGGGTTGCGGCTGACGCAGTCTTTGCGTGTATCAATGTTGGGATTACCATTGCCGTCAAGCACGGGACCGACAGGAAATCCTACATAGATATGTCCGCCCGTAAGAGCGCTGATACCGCCTGTCTCTTGGTTGCAACCGTAGGAATCTGTCAGTCCTGCAACCGTGACATTAGGCATCATAGAAAGATACAGCGTAGCTCCGTCGCCTGCACTAAGGCACCCGTAATTAGTAAGAACCAGAACCTTCAAGTCGGCAAATTCGCCGTCACCATGTATGCCATGTGTCGAAGTGGCCTTGTAGGTGTCGTTCTCACGAATACCTACTGCATAATGATCCATGTCCTCTGTTGTAAAAAGGTCGCAGAGAGCATTGGCAATCTCATCGTAACCACCCTGATTATTTCGAATATCTATGATGAGATATTCCATTCCCTGAGACTTCAGTGCGCGGAGTTTCTCACGGAACATCTCCCTTGCCTTTGCATGATTGCCTGTCATGTATCCGACGAAGACATCATAAAGGTCGTCGCCTGATGATTCGCATGTTATCCTGAGATATCCGCACTTGTCATCCAGCATCTTTGTGCTGAAATTCTCATCAAGAAGAGACTCGAATTCGTCCTCAGCACCGAGCTTTTCGAAATGTCTAAATAATCTGAATGCTTCAAGCTGGGTGTGCGGATCACCAAGATCCTTAAGTGTTACCGTCTGTTCCGTACCGTTATCATCAAGGAATGAGACCTCGACCGTGTCACCTCCTACACCGGAGAGCACGATTGCAGCAATACGCTCAGCGTTTTCCTTAACGGACATACCGAGATTTGGGACTTCCTCCGCACAGGCCGTCAGAATATCCTTTCCGTTCCATTTGGTAATGACAGTACCATCCTTAATGCCCAAGTTCTGTACATCGCCGGTCGTGCAGACAGCGATGACATCACCATTATCGAGCTGAACCATTGCAAGACCATATTCACGGGGCTTGTATGACACTGTATATGATATGCATCCTTCGATCCTGTCTTTATCATCTGTTACGACATGAACATGACCGTCGTGAAGCTCACTGCAGAACATCATGACAGCATCCGTGAATTTCTGCTCATCCTGCTCCTGTTCCGCTTCTATCACCATAGGCATGTATTTTGCTTCAAGTGCAGCAAAATCAACTTCTTTCCATTCTTTAAGAACATAGTGTTCGTCCATATCCTGTACCAGGGAATGGAATGATTCGGTGTAGCTCTCCCTAGTATGATTGAAATAGTCCGGAGCCATGCCGATATAGAGGAAGCCGAGAACACAGGTCACAAGTCCCGTAATCACCGCTGTAATCTTATATCCGATTTTGCGCTTGGCAAAAAGCACCGGTAAAAGCGCGAAAAGTGCGACGACATAAAGCGGAAAGAAACCTCCCACAAACATCATAAATCCTCTCAGATAGATAAAAGCATGAACAGCGGCAATCACAGCCGGCAGAAAGCAAAGTCCACGCCACAGGCGGATCTTCTTTTTATCGCCCTTCCACTTGTGGTGGAGAACTGCGAGCACGATCATAATTATAACGACCGCACCAAACCATATGAGCTGCTCTTTATTAGATACAGCGATACGGTGCCAAAGTGAGCCGAAAAAAGTATTCATATCTGATTCCTCCGAATTTCTTATTCATGGGTTAGACGGGGGAAAATCAATTTCGTTACAAGAATTTTCCCGGTTTGGAACGTCAAGCTGTTTATTTAACTATCCTATCATATTGGTAATCATTGTTCATTTCGAGAAACAGTCATACGGGGCGGTTTCATCGAAAATAAAACCCCTCTGCTTCCATTCAGGAATTACATCAATATGACTGAACGCATTTTTCACATCTGCGGTGAACCCGTTGTGAGATGTGAATACATACCTTAGAGAATCAAAATCCAATCTATCTTTAAGCGTCAGTAATGACTGAATATTCAATTTACTGTCATAATTGAATATATCAAAGAAGCACCATCCCCCGTCCTTGTTAAGAGCAATCGAATCACCGGTAAAAAGCAACTCATCATCAATCAGATATGCCAGATGACCTAACGTGTGTCCGGGTAACAGAATGGTCTGTATCTTAATATCACCGATAGTTGTGACATCGCCATCATTCAGCATATGATATCCGTCTTTTATAGTGACAGAATTTTTCAGCCCGAAAGGTCCTATCTTCTTACGGTGATAAACATTTGTAAGATAGTTTTCTTCAATATTACCAAGGTACACCGTGGCATTCTCAAAGTAATTCTTCTGTTCTATATCAAGACCGCCGGCATGATCCGGATCCGCATGGGTCAGGAACAATGCCTGCACTTTTGACGGGTCAAGATTGATCTTTCTGCATTCCTGTAAAAAACCAGCATAATTCTTATAGCCTGCATCGATTGCAATCAGAGTTTCCCCTTTTCGAATAATGAATATATTTACATCGTATTCCCGAATGCAACTTACTTCATCCGTAAGGACTCCCGTTTCAGCAGGATGAAGTGCCCCTTTACCTCTGTACATACGGGGAACTATGTTCATTGCAAAGTAATCTATCAAGCTCATATCTGTGTCTCCTCAACATAATTAACCGTTACAGTGTACAGCAACAATGTAATGTTGACTTTCAAAAACTCGCTGTAAATTCAATCTTTAAATATTTAACAACTTTTTGAGCTGCATACCTGTGAGCTTCCTGCTCGATGCCGCAATATGCGATGGACTCGAGAAACCGGCGTCATATGCAGCGTCCGTTATTGTTTCCCCCTCAACCATCTGCCGAAAAGCACTCTCAATCCTTTTGAACTGAAGGTATGATTTTAAAGTAATTCCCGTCTCTTCAGAAAACACATGTGCAAGCCGGCTCTTGGAAAGATGAATTCGGGAAGCAAGTGTTTGCATATCAAATAATTCTTTCTCTTGCGATATGAAACATATGGCATTCATAACAGACTCAGAAAACGGTCTTACCGCACTTCCGGTATTTAACACACGCAGAATAGACTCTGCCGCCAAATGAACAGCCTGCTCAGTTTCATCATCTCTCAACACAGAAACAGCCTCTTTAATCTCAACGCTGTTAATTACTGCAAACGGATTATCCCTGAGTATACTGTCTTTCAAAGAAAACCCTGCGTCTGTAGATAACACATCAATAAAAATAACCAGTCCCTTTTTCCCGATATCGGAGATCGCATGCATCGTTTCCGGACCTATTGCGATCGTTTGTCCTTCTAACAATTCTCCGCCCACACTAATGTGCCCGATCCCGTCTAAAGCAGCATATATTTCCATAATGGGATGTTGATGAGGCAAGGCCTCGAACGTGTCAGACAATGCTGCAATGAAAAATTTATCTGTGGTAATCAGATTCTTCATGTTTTTAACCAATTCACATGAAGATTCATGACTCCATCTCTGATACCCATAAGACCATATAAAAATTTCAACAAAATTATCTTCCTCTTATTAATGTTAGAACATAAATCTGTGTATTTTATGATCAGTTGACTTTACAATAATTGATCTTTCCATCAGATAAATACTTGATGCTATACTCACCATTCGAGAGTTCCAGACTCCCTAAGGTCTCCATTTCCAATTCAGGATAAAACAGACATTGAAGCAATTCACCTGCCAAGACAATAATTACTCTACCCGAAGTTACAGTAATATGATCTTTCGAATCAACTTTCTCGACTTGTTCAATTGAAAGATCCATCTCTGTATCAGAAAGCAATTTGATCCATAATCCTCCGGATTCAACGAAAGAGACAAAGGGTCTGCTCTCCCTTGCATATACAGTTTCCCATTCCTCCCCAGGAAAATCATAGATAAGCTCACTCTCACCATTCTTATCAAGATATATATCCATTGCTCTTAGGATATCCTCATCCATCCTCTCAAAAATAGCTGGATCGGCTATTACAATACCATCAATCAAATCGCTCTGCACATGTACTTTCATAAGCTATTCCTCATCTTTGTTGCAACAACTGATGATTTTTCTGTTCTAAGGTTTACCCCTCAAGAAGAATTATAACATGCCGGTAAATAACCCTTGATAATTTCATTCCGAGCGACAAAAAACGGCAAAAATGGTTC
>JAEESL010000015.1 GCA_016286345.1 Dehalococcoidales bacterium
TGCAACAAACCCAAAGGTTCTGCTTTGTGACGAAGCAACCAGTGCTCTTGATCCGAATACTACTAACTCAATTCTGGAACTTATCCGCGATATTAATAAACGTCTTGGAATTACAGTTATCATCATTACTCATCAGATGAGTGTTGTTGAAAGTATTTGTAAGCATGTTGCCATACTTGATGAAGGAGTGATCGTTGAAGAAGGAAATGTTGAAGAAGTGTTTACCCATCCTAAATCAGCATCTGCCAGAAAACTGGTATTCCCTGACGGCAATGAAGAGGATTATAGACTTGTCGGCAGCGAAGGCGATAAGTTTATCAGACTTGTTTTCAACGGTGCTGTTGCAACCGGTGAGCCGTTAATAGCTCATATGGCTGTTGAGAAAGGGATTGAGGCATCGATTGCTTATGCTTCCACCAAATCGATCGGAAATAAAATCTACGGGTCTATGATCCTTATGATAAATGGTGATGAGTCGGTAATAAAAGAAGCCATTCAGTACATCACCAATAACCCTGATATCTTGGCAGAGGAGATCAATGTCAATGCTGGATAAAATCTTTGATGCTGAAGTCATTCATGAAGCACTGGATATTCTGGCTACAGAATTTCCTCTTGCGTTATGGGAAACCGTATATGTCACTATTCTTGCAACTGCATTCGCAATTGTAATCGGGCTTCCGCTCGGAGTAATGCTGGTAACAGGTGAAAAGAACGGAATATATCCCCTTCCTAAGACATTTATGAATGTTCTGAATGTTATCATCAATCTCCTAAGATCAGTACCGTTCCTTATTCTTATGATTCTGGTATTTCCTCTTACAAGATTATTAATTGGAACTACAGTCGGTACGACTGCATCGATTGTTCCCCTTGTAATTGCAGCATTTCCTTTTGTTGCCCGTCTGGCTGAATCAAGTCTAAGAGAAGTTAATCCAAATACTATTGAAATGGCTCAGAGCATGGGTGCTTCTCCAATGCAGATAATTATGAAAGTAATGATCCCTGAAAGTATCCCTTCCCTGATATCCAATGCTACTATTGCTATCACCACTATCCTGGGCTATTCAGCAATGAGTGGTATCATCGGCGGTGGTGGTTTAGGTAAGATCGCTATAAATTATGGTTATTACAGATACAAATATCTGGTCATGATATTGGCTGTTATTCTGCTTATTCTTCTGGTACAGGTGTTTCAGAGCATAGGAACAAAGCTGGCTGTTAAATCCGATAAAAGACTGAAGAATAAAAGTGTATAAGTGAGAACTGCTCAATGGTAATGCATATTATTATTTATATACTTCAGTTTATTGCTTTGTTTTTTAATCTGTCTGCAATATTCATTGGTTACATCAAATCAACATGTTTGATCCCATGTGAATTTCGTGAAGGATATTCAAATACAGGCATTGAGAATAACAGCGACGGCGTAAGTGAAGAACTGAAAAATGATGCCATAAAGATTGCCGAATCTATCTACGGCAATAATAAAGGCCGTATAGAAATCGCAGTTAACCGTTATCTGTCTGTATACAATACCGTAAAAAACAATGATTTCGTAATTTTCTTTAATTCTGGCGGTTTCGGATGGGCTGATTTCAAAGTAATTCCGACATGGGTGACTATCATTGACGGCATAAAGGAATATCTGAGCAGTAAAGGTAAATCCGTGTATGTCATCAACTTCATAAGAACATACTCCAAGTTCTGGTCAATGAAAACAGAAGCTGATGTAATTGTGGGACATGGCACATCAAAAACAGATGAGCTGACAGGTATGATAGAACTTCTGTTGAAATACACAAAATGCAAAGTGTTGCTGACCGGAGAAAGCCAGGGTGCCGCAGTCTGTGAGTTTACAGTTCAAAGATTCAAAGACAGTCCCCGTGTGTTCTCGATTCAAACAGGATCACCATTCTGGAACCTCAGCAAGCCATTCAGCAGATCTCTTGTCATTAATGACAATGGCCGTCATTACGACACATTCGCTCTTGGTGAATGGGGTACCATGATAAAAGTGCACTATAATAAAGTTGTTCATCATGAAGAAGTAATTGACGCAGGCAATATATTTAATATCATAAGTGCTCCCGGGCACCAGTATTCATGGGAATTCAATAAAGTAAGAAATGAAATAATTGATTTTATTGACAAAGAAATGTTATCAAACAGTGAGGAATAGTATGAGTATAATCAGAGGAAGATTCAGTAAAGAAGCAGATAAAAAAGTAATTCAGTATTCAGAATCACTCAGCTATGATTCACGATTATACCCTTATGATATAAAAGGCAGTCTTGCACATGTAAAAATGCTTGCCAAACAAAATATCATCCCCAAAGAAGACGCAGACAAGATTACCAAAGGTCTTATTGAAATCAAAGATGAACTTGATAACGGTGTATTTGTCTTCAATGAAGAGCTGGAAGACATTCATATCTCAATAGAATCAAGACTAAAGGAACTCATCGGAGATTCTGCAGGAAGACTGCATACAGCACGATCAAGAAATGACCAGATTGCCTTAGACATGAGACTTTACGTCCGTGATAAAACTAAAGATGCTATACAGGCTATCACTGATCTCGAAAAAGTAATCGTTGAACAGGCTGAGAAAAACAAGGAAACGATAATGCCCGGGTACACACATACCCAACTGGCACAGCCTATCCTCCTTGCTCATCACCTTCTGGCATACTTCGAAATGTTTGAAAGAGACAAGGCAAGATTTGCCGATTCATATAAGAGAACAGATGTTATGCCTCTCGGAAGCGCTGCACTGTCAGGTTCACCCTATAACGTTGACAGAGAATTTGTAGCCAAAGAACTGGGTTTTGAAAGTGTAACCCAAAACAGTATGGACGCAGTGTCAGACAGAGATTTTGTCATAGAATACCTCAGCAACGCTGCAATAACCATGATGCACCTTTCCAGAATGGCAGAAGAGATCGTTTTATGGAGTACCAGTGAATTCGGTTTCATGACACTTGATGATGCCTATACGACCGGTTCAAGTATTATGCCGCAGAAAAAAAACTCTGATGTTGCAGAACTGGGAAGAGGCAAGACAGGACGAGTCTATGGCAATCTGCAGAGAATGCTGGTGACAATGAAAGGTCTCCCCTTATCCTACAACAGAGACCTGCAGGAAGATAAGGAAGGATTATTCGATACCGTAGATACACTTCTTCTGTCGCTTGAAGTCTTCACAGGTATGCTTGAGACTGCAGAGTACAATACTGAAAACATGGCCAGATCACTCAAAAACGATATCATACTGGCAACAGATATTGCGGATTATCTAGTTAAAAAAGGTCTTCCCTTCCGCGATGCTCACCGCATAGTCGGCAACATAGTCAACTACGCAACAACCAATAATATGAACCTTATGGATATAAATCTGGAAAAATACAAGGAATTCTGTGAATTGTTTGAAGCAGACGTAAAAGACATAAGTGTTGAATCATCGATAAAAAGCAAAAATGTGATCGGCGGAACGGCTCCGGAACAAATAGAATACCAACTGAAAAGAGCCAGAAAACTTCTTGATTAAAAAGAAAGGGACCTCGTTGAGGTCCCTTTCTTTTACTGTACTGTCTTTGGATTAAGTACCGAGATATGCTTCTCTAATAGCTTCATTGTGAAGGAGTTCTTCACCTGAACCTGTCATAGTGATATTACCGGTTTCAAGAACATATGCCTTGCTGGCAGTCTTAAGTGCCATGTTTGCATTCTGTTCGACTAACAGAATAGTAACACCCTGATTGTTTATCTCTTTGATGATAGAGAAAATATCACGGACGATAATAGGAGCAAGACCAAGAGACGGCTCGTCCATCATCATAAGCTTGGGACGGCTCATAAGTGCACGTCCGACAGCAAGCATCTGCTGTTCACCGCCTGACAGTGTACCGCCAAGCTGCCATGATCTTTCCTTCAATCGCGGAAATAACGAATAGACCCATTCGATATCCTTTGAAAGATCATCATTACGCATATAAGCACCGATCTTAAGATTCTCAAGAACGGACATGTCAGGGAATATTTTTCGTCCTTCCGGAACGAGAGTTATGCCATTTGAAACAATATAGTTGGTGTCTTTGTTGGTAATGTCCTGACCTTGAAAAATCACATTGCCGGAAGCCGCTTTAACGAGACCAACAATGGTATTAAGAATCGTGGATTTACCTGCACCATTTGATCCGATCAGTGTGATGATCTCCCCTTCTTCAACATCAAAACTTACGCCTTTGACGGCTTCAATACCGCCATAGTTTACCTTTAGGTCCTTGATTTCCAATATATTACTCATCGCTGGCTCCTAAGTATGCATTGATAACCTTCTGGTTATGCTGAACTTCAGCAGGTTTACCTTCTGCAATTTCACTACCGAAATCAATGACATAAATATAGTCAGAGATATTCATGACAAGGTCCATATGATGTTCAATCAGGAAAATGGAAAGATCATATTTCTGTCGTATGTCCCTGATAAAATCACAAAGCTCTGCGGCTTCCTGAGGATTCATACCGGCAGCAGGTTCATCCAGCAGCAGCAACGAAGGTTTGGTAGCCAATGCACGGGCAATTTCCAATCTTCTCTGAAGGCCATATGGAAGGCTTGTTGCCAGATCGTCTTTAAACTGATCCAGGCCCTGTTCCTGAAGAAGTGCGAGAGTTTCTTCTCTCATACGTTTTTCTTCGCTGGGTTTGGTTCTGAAAGTTGCTGAGAACAGATTCTGCTCTGTTCTGAGATGTTTTGCGGTCAGAACATTATCAAAAACAGTCATACTGTTCCAGAGACGGATATTCTGGAATGTTCTTGCAATACCCAAAGAAGTAACATGATCAGGATCAGGATCAATGATCTTATCAGTGAAGACATACGGATCCCTTTCCTTTTCTTCATTCTCGTCATATTTATCCAGTGTGTACTGAGCTGTATACTTCAGAGGATTCTTGCCGGCATACATTTTTTTCATCTGTCCGGTCGGATGAGATCTTACAATTGTTTCACCATTAAACTTAACCAGACCATTGGTAGGCTGATAAACACCTGTAATACAGTTAAATGCAGTAGTCTTACCTGCACCATTAGGACCAATCAGAGCAATTATCTTTCCCTTCGGAACATCAAGAGTAAGATTATTAACAGCTACAACGCCGCCAAACTGGATCGTTACATCCTCAAGATGGAGAACTATATCTTTATCCATTATTATTCTCCCTCCTTTTCAGCAGCCTGTTTAAGAGCCTTTCTGTTTTTGAACTGTTTGATTTTATTCAATAATCCGGTGAACGACAGTTCTTTATCGCCCATAATACCGCGTGAGAAGAACAGTACGATGACCATGATGATTATTGAGAAGATGACCTTTCGGAAGCCTCCTCGGAAGAAACCGACCGGGATGGAACCGAGATATCCGCTATCGAGGAATCTCAGCCACCATTCGTTACATGCGATATACAGGAAAGCTGCAATACAGCTGCCTGATACTGATCCAATACCGCCGATAACAACAATAAGAAGAATTTCATATGTCATTGCTGATGTAAAAGCTGCTGCCTGAATAGTTGTCTGGAACATTGCAAGCAATGCACCTCCAACACCGGCAAAGAAACTGGATATAACAAATGAAAGCATCTTATGTTTGAATAAGTTGATGCCCATTGCTTCTGCGGATATCTCATCATCACGGATTGCCTTGAAGGCTCTTCCATATGAGGAATTGATCATAAGAATAATGGCAACAATACAAAGTGTGACGATCAGAAATGCAAATGTAGTACCAAAATTGATGTTTAATGACCCCACATTCCATACAAGATTGTCAAGATTCGTGTATTTTCTAAGTAAGTTTGAACCATTAGTAATACCGCCAATTCCATTCCACTGGAAGATAGCTCGGATGATTTCAGCAAATCCAAGTGTTGCAATAGCCAGATAATCACTCTTCAATCTAAGAACAGGAATGCCAATAAGTGCTGCAAACACTGCAACAACGAGGCCGGCAATAATAATGCAAATAATAGCTCCAATTACATTGCCGAGGAACGGCCCGAGAACGTTGCCAAAAACCTCAGTTACAGAGAACTGGAATATGCCGCCGTCAAAATACTGATACACAGCGGCATGGGATGCCTGCGGTATTGTCAGTATTGCATATACGTAACCGCCAATGAGCATAAATCCGGCCTGTCCCAGTGAAAACAGACCTGTAAAACCATTGAGAAGGTTCATTGAAACACAGAGAAGAGCATATATAGCGCCCTTTCTGAGAACCGGAATAAGCATAAGTGTAATGCCATTAGCAGGAAGCACATTATCAAGGAGAATGGCAAATACATAAACGATAGCAAGGAAGATCATCAGGGCAACTTTATTGGTTCGTTTATTCTGTTCATCCAATGGATGTCTGAGAGACGGATTAAGTGCATTATTTATCTTCTTAAACATATCACTACACCTTATCCGTATTCTTTTCGCCAAAAATACCGGTTGGCTTGACCATTAAAATTACAATAAGAAGAACAAATGTAAATGCATCAGAGAATGTTGTCCATCCGATACCTTTAATAATGTTCTCAACAATACCGATTAGGAATGCACCTATTACCGCTCCCGGGATACTTCCTATACCGCCGAATACAGCGGCAACAAAAGCCTTCAAGCCAGGCATTGCACCTGCTGTTGGAGTAACTGACTGATAGTTTGTGAAATAAAGCAGAGAACCAATAGCTGCCAACAGACAGCCGATAATAAATGTCATACTGATGACAGTATCGATTTTAACACCCATAAGACGACTGGTTTGGAAATCCCTGGAAACAGCTCTCATAGCCAAACCTACTTTGGTCTTCTTAATGAACAGTACCAAGGCAAGAACAAGAATTATTGTCAGAATAGGAGTAATCGCAGTTACTCTCTTTGTTGTTGCACCGAGAATTGTAATCGAATCAGAAAGCCAAGGAATTGCAGGATATGTTCTTGGCAGGCCACCTGTAAAATACAGAGCACAGTTCTGAATAAGATAAGAAACACCGATTGCAGATATCATTACAGACATCCTGGGCGCTGACCTCAAAGGTTTGTATGCAACCCTCTCAATAACCACACCCAATAAAACAGTTGCAATAATAACCAATGGAATTGAGATATACATCGGAAGTGATGCTGTGGCAAAGATCATAATAAGACCGGCAGCCATAAAGACATCACCATGAGCGAAGTTGATCAATCTTAAAATGCCGTAGACCATCGTATATCCGATTGCAATCAAAGCATACTGACCGCCAACAGAGATGCCAGCCAAAATATAAGGCAAGTTGGCTTGTATAAAATCAGACATTCAGCTCTCCTTCCTTTCTCCAAGTATTTTGACTAAGCGCAAGTATGAATTAATATGCATCTCCGCTTATAACAATAATGGCGAGTACGGTTGTACTCGCCATTATATAACTTTGTATGAATGGTATTAAAGTAACTTAATTACTTAATTCCCTGAACTGCAACAAAGTCCCAAACACCGGTTGAAGTGTTGGCTGTCTTGATATAGGCAGTATCACGTACGGCATCACCCTGGTTATCAAAGGCGATCTTACCGGTAACACCAGTGTAAGTGGTGTTAGGAAGAACTTTAAGAACATCAGCTGAATTGACTGAACCGGCTTTCTTGAGAGCTTCAAGAGCGGTGTAGTATGCATCGTAACCCATCACTGAAACAGCTGCGATGATATCGTTGCCACCGTTGTTTGAAAGATTTGTTGAGTCACCATTGATCCAGCTTCGGAAACCATTTTCAAAGGCTACATCGCCGCCTTCAGCATAGAAGGTGGAAACATAGATCTTTACATTCTTGCCTTTTGCAGCGTCAAGAATGACGTTGGAATCCCAGGTATCACCAGCCAACAGAGGAACAGTAACGCCCTGAGCGTTTGCCTGTTCAACGATAAGCTGAGCATACTGAGTTGAACAAGGAGCAAAGATTACATCGGCACCTTTTTCCTTTGCTCTAGCAATGTAAGAGTTGAAATCTGAACTGTTTTCAGGGAACTGATCAGCACCAACAATTTCAATACCGATCTTCTTTGCTGCTTCAGTAAAGTAATTGATAAGACCGATGTCATAGTCATTACCAAGCTGACCAAGAGTGTATGCCTTGGTTGCTTTGAGTTCATCTTTTGCAAAGTTTGCAAGAACTGTACCCTGGAAAGGATCCAAGAAACAAATTCGGAAATAATGAGAGTTGCCTTCAGTTACCTGAGGGTTAGTACAAGTGACACCGATTACAGGAATGTTTGCTTTCTTGAAGGTGTCAGATCCGGCAATGGATACACTGGAACCATATGAACCAAGAACGACTGAACACTTTTCAGCAACAAGTTTGGATGCAGCTGATACAGCTTTATCATTGGATGATTCATTGTCAGAAATTACGAGTTTGACATCATAAGTTTTTCCACCGATTTCAACGGTAGGAGTCTTTGAATTGGCATACTGCATGCCAAGGATTTCCTGCTTGCCACCAGCACCATTAGCGCCTGACTGAGGTTCATAAACACCAATCTTGATGGTATTGCTGTTTGAACCGCCACCACAGGCACATAAAGAAAAGAGTGTTACTGCGGCTAAAGCAACTGCGATTACCTTTTTCATAATTACCCTCTACTCTATGTTTTTGTTTCAGATAAACATTACAAACTGTTCATCTGTTTAAGTAGAAAGGATAACAAAAGAGACCCTTTTTTGCAATGAAAGGAGTCTCTGAAGAAAGGTCAAATAATAACAAAAAAGCCTGCTCGTCAGCAGGCTCTCTGATCACAAAAAATAAAAACTAGACAGCAGAGTATTTTCGAACGGTTCTCATACATCGAGTACAGAGAACTGCATGACTGGGTTTTCCATCACGAACAACTTTTACAGTATGGAGGTTCGGTAACCATCTGTGAGCAGTGTGTCGTTTTGAATGGCTTACATTATGGCCATACTGACCTGATTTCAAGCAAAGTTCACACTTCATTAGACTTAACTCCTTTGACCTAGTTTTATATATATAGTAAAATCACTTTCAAACGATTAAGTATATTATCATAATGAAATAAATTATGACAAGTTCGTTTGCGGTTAATTTCTGAATATCATCTTATAGCGGGGTTTTACATATATTATGGAATCAAACTCTATTAACGGTTCAGTATTTCGCGAAATGTTCGCTACAGCAACCACCTGGCTAGATCAAGCCCATGAAGATATAAACTCTTTGAACGTCTTCCCTGTTCCAGATGGTGATACAGGCACAAACATGCTGATGACAATGAAATCAGCACTCGAAGAGATCAAAGACCTCAATGATCCGACTATCTCTGAATTACTGAAATGTATTGCTCATGGTACTCTGATGGGTGCCAGAGGAAACTCAGGTGTAATCCTTTCCCAGTTCTGGGCAGGATTTAACAACGGACTCCAGAATGAAAATGAACTTAACGGAAAGAATTTTGCAAAAGCTCTGGAAGAGTCCTGCAAGAAAGCATATGCAGGTGTAGCAAACCCAGTTGAAGGTACAATGCTTACTGTTATCCGTGAGACAGCAGAAGCAGCCAAAGGTATAAGTGAAAAGACCGATAATCTGGAAGATGTCCTTGAAGTAGCGGTCAATCAGGCTGCTAAATCAGTAGCCAACACCCCTAACCTTCTTTCTACACTTCGTGAGGCAGGTGTCGTGGATTCAGGCGGTCAGGGAATCTACATTATATTAGATGGTATGCTCAGATACCTCAGAGGTGAATCTGAGGCGATGCAGTTCAGAAAAGGTATGATACTTACTCCTAACACAGACAAGCCTCTTGCAAACCCTGCCAATCCTGAGGTTCTGGCAAAGCTTACACATGAGGAAGATGATCCCTTCGGATACTGCACCAACGTTATGGTAAAAGGATCTAATCTTGATCCTGAAAAACTGCGAAAACAGCTCGCAAAGAAAGGCCGATCAATTGTTCTTGTCGGCGACGAAAATATAATCAGACTTCATATTCATACCCAGGATCCCGGAGAGATCATTCATATTCTCACCGGCATCGGTGTGATCAGTGATGTTTCAATCTGCAACATGGATGAACAAAACACTGAGTTCATTAAGAAGAAGATCGAAAAAGGCAACAGTCCTGAGATTTCTATCGTTTCAGTAGCTGTCGGTTCAGGTATTTCGGAATTATTCCAGAGTCTCGGCGTATCAACAGTTGTTGAGGGCGGTCAGACCATGAATCCCAGCACTAAAGATCTTCTGAAAGCATGCAACGATCTTCTTGCTCAGAACGTAATTCTTTTACCCAACAACAAAAATATCATTCTTACTGCAGAAAAAGTACATGAACTTACAGACAAGAATATTTATGTGATCCCCACCACTTCTATTCCTCAGGGTATTGCAGCACTTCTGTCGTTTGATTATTCAAGTGACGTTGACACCAACGTTAACTTAATGAAAGAAGCAATTTCAAAAATTCAGACAATTGAAATCACCAGAGCAGTCCGTACCACAACTGTTGACGGACTGTACATTCAGAAGAAACAGGCTATTGGTCTTCTGAATGGAAAGATAGTAGTTTCCGACAATGAAATAGAAGATGCACTGGTTGATACTATTCAGAAAGCTGATACAGAAAATGCCGAAATCATTACACTCTACTACGGCGAAGAGATCACTGAAGAACAGGCAAAAGCAATCGCTGATAAGCTCGAGAGACAGTATCCTGATATAGAAATCGAAATTGTCAACGGAAACCAGCCTCATTATCACTATATAGCCTCAATTGAATAATATCGGAGCATTACAATTAACATCTCCAAATTAGAACAGGTCCTTCTTGTCGAAGCACGAAACGGTTATACCAATCGTGCAGTCGTAGGCGGAATGGACAAGTTTCTTAAGATATGGCGATCAGGCAACATTTCCGAAATAGTTGATAAGAAACAGCTTGTTAAGCTTAATTCTTTATGGGGCAATACATTTGACTATTCAAAGCTCAGTCCTGAAGAAAGAAAGAACTGGGCCCGTACTATAGTGGCATTCATCAAAGAATGTGAAGCGTCAAAAGAAAACAATAAATCGGAATTATCCTCACCTTCAGCAGTCAGGAAACCCGTTCCGGTTAAAAGAAATCCTCCCGTATATAACAAGAATATCAACCTTGATGCTGACATTACACTTGTAAAAGGCATTTCGGATGCATCAAAAGTTAAATTCAACAGACTGAACGTTTATACGATCAGAGATCTGATCTACTACTTCCCTTTCAGATATCTGGATTACTCAAAGCTTTCAACAGTTTCTTCGATCCAGGAAGGATTTGATCAGACTATCATGGGTTCCATATGGGAAAGCAGACTGACTACTCCAGGAGGAAAAAAGTCAACCGAAATAATTGTCGGTGACAATACCGGTAACATCAGAGCAGTCTGGTTCAACAATCCATGGCTGATGAAGCAATTCAACACCGGAGATAAAGTCGTACTTTCCGGACGGGTAAAGATCTTCAACGGGCAGCCTGTATTTGAATCACCGGAATGGGAACTGGTCGAAGGAGAGGAACTGATACATGCCGGAAGGATCGTTCCGGTCTATCCCCTTACAAAAGGACTCAATCAGCGTACCGTCCGAAAACTTATCAAGTACGCTCTTGATACATATACCTGCAATATCCAGGAATTTCTACCTGAATACATACTGAATAAATACGATCTCATGGGTCTGTATGACGCAGTAATGTCATCTCATTACCCCAAGGATGAAGAAGATGCAGCGGCCGCAAGGAGAAGACTTGCTTTTGATGAACTTCTCATCCTGCAGATCGGAGTGCTGAACCGAAAGCGTGACTGGCAGACTGATCAGCCCGGTATACCAATGCCGCGAAGTAATGAAGTGGAAAAAATGTTTATCTCTTCCCTTCCATATTCATTGACGAATGCCCAGAACAGAGTAATAAACGAAATACTGTCAGACATGGAAAGAAAAATTCCAATGTCCCGTCTGCTTCAAGGTGAAGTCGGTTCAGGCAAAACAGTCGTTGCCATTGCAAGCATGCTGAATGCCATTGTGAACAATACACAATGCGCGCTTATGGCTCCAACAGAGATCCTTGCCGAACAGCATATGACTACAATAAAAAATATACTGTCCAGCCAATGTAAGAACATAACAGAAGACGGTCCGATCAACCGCTTTGAAATGAAAAACGGAATGAAAATCAGTGTTGCATCACTTACCGGTTCAACTCCTGCCAATTCGAAGAAGATAATCAAGACAGCGCTCAAGGACGGCACACTGGATATCACGGTCGGAACACATGCACTTATCCAGAAAGACGTAGAATTCAAAAAACTGGGTCTTTCCATCATTGATGAGCAACACAGGTTCGGTGTTGAACAGCGTTCTGCACTGAGGCAGAAAGGCTATAATCCGCACATGCTCGTCATGACTGCGACCCCGATCCCCAGAACTCTGGCTCTCACTTTATTCGGAGACCTTGATATATCAATAATCGACGAAATGCCTCCGGGACGTCAGATAATAAAAACGAAATGGTTCGGGGCCAAGGACAGGTTCCGCTGCTATAACTTTATAAAAAAAGAAATAAACGACGGACACCAGGCATATATAATCTGTCCCCTTGTTGAGGAATCGGAATCGATACAGGCAAAAGCTGCCACTGAAGAATTTGAATACCTTTCCAATACTGTATTCAAGGAATTCAAGCTTGGTCTTCTGCACGGAAAACTGGCAAATAAGGATAAAGACAGCGTAATGAAGCAGTTCAAGGATCACGAACTGGATATCCTTGTTTCGACTTCCGTAGTTGAAGTCGGTATAGATGTGCCCAATGCCACCGTAATGCTTATCGAAAGCGCGGACAGATTCGGACTTTCACAATTACATCAGTTTAGAGGAAGAGTCGGCAGAGGCAAAGATCAGAGCTACTGTATCCTGGTTGCAGATAATCAATCGGATATCGCAAGACAACGTCTTGAGATCATTGAAAAGAACCATAACGGATTTGTCCTTGCAGATGAGGATCTTAAATTACGAGGCCCCGGAGAATTCTTTGGAACAAGACAGTCAGGTCTTCCTGATCTGAAAATGGCCAAATTATCAGATGCTGGCATTCTTGAACAGGCACGTGAAGCAGCAAATCTGATTTTGAAAAAAGATACAGATCTAAAAAATGATGAAAACAAAATGCTCCTTGCAGAAGCAAAAAGAGTATGGGATACCCATACGGAGAGCAGTTAAAAAAAGTGATAAAAACCTTCATCTAATGTAAAATTTAAGAATTACAAACATAGGTGCGAAAAGAATATGTGGACGATAATAGCTATAGTAAGTGTATTGATACTAATTGCAGCAATTCTTGTAATGGTATTCGAGAAAAAGCCTGCAGAAACCAACACCCTGCATTTTCAGTTGAGATTCATAGTTCTTCCTCTTGCAGTTTGTATTATTTCAATGATCGTACTTATTGCAACAGTCGGAGATTATCCTGACAAAGTTCCGTTCAGATTCGGTACTGATGGTGAAATAACAAAGAAGATGGCAATCGGTTCATTCCTTCTTCTGATGATCGGTGCACAGGTAGGTATTGCCCTTCTCAATATCATCTTGAATTTCGTACTGGTAAAAATGTCAGCATGGTTTACCAAGAACAGCCCGATGACTTTCAATGCCAGCATCATGCAGTTTATCGTCACCAATATCTTCCTGATCCCGCAGATAGCATTAAGCTACATTCTGATCAACGCATCATACTACTGTACCAACGGTTCAATACTTATGCCGCCGGTACAGTTTATCCTTTATCTGATAATACTGAGTTTCTTAGCACTGATAGTGTTGTTTATAAGAGCATACCAGCAAAGCAAAAAAGTAATGTTCAAAGAGGAAAAGAAGGAGCAGAACAATGGCTGATATCAACAGTGATAAATCATTAATGGAAAAAATCGTTTCCCTCTGCAAACGAAGAGGTTTCATTTTCCAGAGCAGTGAAATATACGGCGGTCTGGGAAGCTGCTGGGACTATGGTCCTTTGGGTATCGAATTAAAGAGAAATCTGAAGAATGAATGGTGGAAAGCCATCGTTCAGGAAAGAGATGACGTAGTCGGTCTGGACTCAAGTATTCTGATGAGCACTAAAGTATGGGAAGCCAGCGGACATGTATCCGGTTTCTCCGATCCCCTGGTAGAATGCAAGAAATGCAACGGACGATTCAGAGCAGATGACATTCCCGATGCCAAGATCTGCCCTAACTGCGGAAGCGAACTTTCAGAACCACGACAGTTCAATCTTATGTTCAAAACATTCATGGGGCCTGTTGAAGATGCAGCAGCAGTCACCTATCTCCGACCTGAGACTGCCCAGGGTATCTTTGTTAACTTCGATAATGTTGTGAACACCACTCACAAGAAGATCCCGTTCGGTATAGCCCAGCAAGGCAAATCATTCCGAAATGAAATCACCACCGGCAACTTCATTTTCCGATGCCGTGAATTTGAACAGATGGAACTTGAGTTCTTTGTTAAGCCCGGTACTGATATGGAATGGTTCCAGCACTGGCTTGACGAAAGATGGAACTGGTATATCAAGCTCGGCATGAATCCCGAACATCTCCGATTCCGTGCACATCCGAAAGAGGATCTGGCACATTATGCAAAGTGCTGTTCAGATATCGAATATCTCTTCCCTATGGGATGGAGCGAAATGGAAGGAATTGCAAACAGAGGCAATTTTGACCTTACTCAGCATTCAACTCACAGCGGCAAATCACTTGATGTATTCGATGATGCAACCAATGAAAAATACATCCCTTATGTTATCGAACCTTCTGCCGGTGTAGACCGAGGTGTTCTCGCATTTTTATGTGAATCATACTGTGAAGAACCGGATAAGGATGACACCCGAGTAGTACTCAAGCTTAACCCGCGTCTGTCCCCTTATAAAGTTGCAATTCTTCCTTTAAGCAAAAAAGAACCTCTGGCCAGTCTTTCAAAGGAAATCTACTCCAATTTGAGAAAAGTCTTCTCTGCCACATATGATGATGCACAGAGTATCGGACGACGATACAGAAGACAGGATGAAATCGGCACACCTTATTGTCTGACAGTTGATTTCGACACAATTGAAGACAAGATGGTCACTCTCAGAGACAGAGATTCAATGGAACAGATAAGAATCCCCATTGCAGAAATCGAATCAACTCTCCATGCAAAACTGGGTTTTTAAAACTGTATGAGAATAATTCACTTTGCCGATCTCCATTTAGGAGTTGAGACATACGGAAAGTCTATCAACGAACATGGTCTTAACAGCCGTGTAGCGGACTTTCTGGACAGTTTTGATAAACTGGTAGATTATTCCATCGCCGAACAGGCAGACCTTGTCCTGTTCTGCGGTGACGTTTATAAAAAGTCCAATCCCTCAATGACTCAGCAAAGAGAATTTGCAATAAGAATAAAGAGACTTACAGATGCAGGTATTCCAGTTTATCTACTTATGGGAAACCATGATCTTCCCAATCTGAACAGTTCTGCGTCTTCAGCTGATATTTTCAACACTCTTCAAATCGATGGTGTCAGAGTTATTAGCAGACCTGAACTCACCATTATTGATACAAAACACGGCAAGATCCAGATAGTCGGAATGCCATGGATCAGAAGATCTCTCGTAATGCAGAGATCCAGTCTGAAAAACAAAACTATAGATGAACTGAATACTGAAATAGCCAAGCTTGTAACCAGTATAACTGCAGAGCTTGCATCAAAAGTTGACCGTTCAATTCCCTGTGTTTTCGCAGGTCATTTATGGTGTGACGGCTCAAAGGCCGGAAGCGAAGAATCAAGGATAACTCTCGGGTCTGATCCTGTAATACTGGTTTCCAACATTGCACTTGATGCATTTGATTATGTTGCTCTGGGTCATATTCACAGACAGCAGATACTCCGAAAAGAAAAACCGGCAGTTGTATATTCAGGAAGCCTTGATTCACTTGATTTTGGCGATGCCGATCAGGAAAAAGGTTTTATGGTTGTTGATATAGATAAAGAGACCGGCAGCTGTGAGTATGAATTTGTTCCAACAAACGGCAGGAAATTCATCAAACTATACTATGCAATAAGCGTTAATGATCTCAATCCTACAGCAGCAATCATTCAATTGCTTTCCAGAACGAAAAACCTTGAAGGAAACATTACTAAGCTTACAATCTCAACGAGCGAAGAAATGGAAAAGCTCATCAATGATGAGGAAATAAGACAGGCAGCTGCATCGGCTTACCACTTTGAAATGATAAAGAACATTGAGAAAGAAGCAAGAGCAAGAGCAGGAGTTGATTTCAGTTCAGATAAGCTCCCTCCTGAAGAACTTCTTAAACTGTATCTTGACACTAATTCCGGCAACTACAGTGAATCAAACCGTGAAGAACTGCTAAGCTACGGGAAAGATATTATACTTGAGCAGATGGAACAGGAGAAAAACAAAGATTGATACCATCTAATCATCCTCCAACCAATTCCCCGTTTGAAAACCGTTCGGATGCAGGAAGCAAACTGGCAGAGAAGCTCCAGCAGTACCGCGGTGCTGTGGTTCTTGCTATCCCAAACGGCGGAGTGCCTCTGGCAATCCCTATCGCAATGGCACTTGGCGGTGATCTTGATGTTGTGATCTCAAGAAAACTCCCTATCCCTCTGCGTCCAGAAGGCGGATTCGGAGCCGTTGCAGACAATGGAATGCCAATCTTCAACGAGATTATTTTAAGGTCACTTAATCTGTCAGAATATGACGTGAACTATATCATCAATAAAGTACGTCTAGATATCCAGCACAGAACAAAACTGTACAAAGGAAACAGACCTCCTACTCTGATATCAGGAAGAACAGTGGTTCTTGTTGATGACGGATTGGCAACAGGATACACCATGCTGGCAGCCATTCAATCCATCAAACGACGAAATCCAAAGGAAATCATAGTCACTGCACCATCTTCTTCCATAGAAGCATTGAATTTGGTCAGAAAAGAAAACGTAAGGGTTGTTCTCGGATTTGAACCCAGTCCCGGCAAGTACTACGTATCTGCAGCATATAAGAACTGGTCGACAGTTTCAGACGAAGAAGTAGTAAGAAGACTCAATGACTGGTATACCAGACTTCATCGTCCTCAGTTCCTGAGACCCAACACGTACATGGATAACAGAGGCCCTCTGTACTGATAAACACGGGTCATGCCAGGTTTATCACTTATTCGAAATAACAGACATCCTTGAGATTACGGAAATGATTTGCATAATCAAGTCCGTATCCGACCACAAAGTAATCAGGAATAGTAAAGCCGACATAGTCAGCAACAAAATCAACTTCTCTTCTGCTAGGTTTATCCAGCAAAGAACAAACCTCCAGGGATGCAGGACCTTCTTCCATGAACAGTTTTTTAAGTTTGGAAAGAGTATTTCCGGAATCAATAATATCTTCTATTATCACAACATGTCTGTCTTTAAGAGGAAGAAGCGGCATAGATGAGACTATCACGTTCCCGCTTGATTTATCCCCTCTTCCATAGCTGGATGTCCTGACAAAATCCAGTTCAATATTGAAGTCAAGTTCAAGCAGCAGATCAGTCGCAAAGAAAACAGAGCCTACCAGTGTACTTATAAACAGCGGGCATTTATCGGAATACTTTTTCGTTAATTCAGCTGCCAATTCCTTATTTCTGGCAGCGATCTGCTCTGCTGATATAAGCACTTTTGGTGCCTGATTTAAATCGATCATCGGCTAAATACTCCAATTCTTTTCGGAATAAGGTCAATTATACACCGATACTTTTTGGATATTAATACCTCATACGGGACCTGACTATCAGCGTCATTAAGACTATACCTGTGATTAAAGAACCGGCAGCAATGATTACAGCCCATACTACCGTAACTGTTCCATCTTTCTTTTTCGGAGTCTCAGTAACGGTACTTGTTATGGTTTGAGTTTGGTTCTTTGTAACAGTGGTTTCGTTGGTAATCGTATTGAAGACACTGGTAATAGGACCGGCAATTGTCAATGCAGGCAACGTAATGGTATCAGTCACACGATGAGTTGTTACAGATGTCACAGTCTCACTTTCTGTCTGTGTCAGGGTAGTAGGAGAAGCTGTCACAGTGGTGGGAGTAGCCGTCACTGTAGTAGGAGTAGAAGTTACGGTTCTCGTTGGAGCAGTTACAGTTCTCGTTGCTGTAGTGGTAGTCGGTGTGGCTGCATGTGTTACCGTTACATAAGTCGTATAAGCATTAGTTATCGTTTCAGTTTCATTGATTACTGTCGTTAATTCAGTTGTAATTGTTTGTACATGAGGTGCAACACTTATACTCCCGCCATTCACCGTTTCGAGAGTATTGGATAGTAAAATCCCAACAGCCTGATTACCATATATAAAAGTAATAGGAATAGCAGTAGATAGTTCACCATTTGGGGAATTGAATGTATAGTACTTGTACTCACCAGCAGTTATTCCCTGGATCACAGGCAAATCAGGCGCAAAGCAAAGTACATAAGGCTGCATTGGAACAAGATTATGTGCTACAAGCGTAATGGAATCCCCTTCACTGATTTCAGTTGGCTGTATCGAAAGAACAGGCTGTTCTGCAGTCAAAACACCACTTACCACACTGCTTGTTGAGTCTCCCAGATAAGTGATCACAACCGGGTAAGTGAAATAATTAACAGTTGATGGTATTGTGACTTCAAATGTATTAGGATCATCAGCAATATAATCATCATATGATGCAGTCTCATTAAAGGTAATAATAAATGATGTAGCTGTATCTCCAGGTGCAACTTCAAAAGCAGGTTCCAAAGTCAGAGTTACAACTGATCCTCTGCTAAATGTTGTCGGTGAATACTGCAGTGATGAACTGTCAGCTTTCAAAGTGATACCTGTGTATACAACAGAAGCGGTTATTACGCATATGACGGATAGTATAGTAAACAGTCTGTATAGTTTATTACTCACTGACATATCTCCTACACGCTGAAGATAAGACAATAGTACCACTACTGTTTAGTAGAGACTAGTGTTTGGATATGAATAATTGATCAATACAATCCGCAGGTTAACATGTCTTAAATAAATGTGTTAAGATTTCTAAATATATTTTCTATGTAAATAGCGTTATTTTTTATACCGGGTGAAGAAAATGAAAGAATACAGAATCAATACAAAATGCGTTCAGGCAGGTTATACTCCCAAAAACGGCGAACCAAGACAGATGCCTATCATACAGAGCACAACTTTCAAATATGATACCAGTGAAGATATGGGCAAGCTGTTTGATCTTGAAGCCAGCGGTTACTTTTATACCAGACTTCAGAACCCTACCAACGATATGGTAGCAGCAAAAATCTGCAGTCTTGAAGGCGGAAAAGCAGCAATGCTGACCAGCTCAGGACAAGCTGCCAATTTCTTCTCAGTTTTTAATATTGCAAACAACGGCGATCATGTTATTGCAAGTTCCGCAATATACGGCGGCACATATAATCTGTTTGCTGTGACCATGAAAAAAATGGGGATAGATTTCACTTTCGTTTCACCTGACAGCACTAAAGAAGAACTTGATGCTGCATTCAGACCAAACACCAAAGCAGTTTTCGGTGAAACAATCGCAAATCCTGCATTGACAGTACTTGATATCGAATTATTCGCCAGGACAGCTCACGAACATGGTGTTCCCTTCATTATCGATAACACCTTTGCCACTCCGGTAAACTGCAGACCTATCGAATGGGGTGCCGATATTGTCACACATTCGACAACCAAATATATCGATGGTCATGGCGCAACAGTCGGAGGATGCATTGTAGATGCCGGTAATTTCGACTGGATGAAATATGCAGATAAATTCCCCGGATTATGCACTCCTGATGACAGTTATCACGGAATAACCTATGCCACTAAATTCGGTAAAGAAGGCGCTTTTATTACTAAATGCACTGCCCAGCTGATGAGAGACTTCGGTTCGATCCAGTCACCTCAGCACGCATTTTATCTGAATCTCGGTCTTGAAAGCCTTCATGTCCGAATGAAAAGACACTGTGAAAATGCACAGAAAATCGCAGAATATCTGTCTCACAATGACAAGATATCATGGGTACGCTACTGCGGTCTTCCCGGTGACAAATATCATGAACTTGCCAAGAAATATCTTCCCAACGGTTCATGCGGTGTAATCAGCTTCGGTATAAAAGGCGGAAGACCGGCAGCAGAAAAATTCATGAAGAGCCTCAGACTTGCCGCCATTGAAACACATGTTGCAGACGCAAGAACCTGTTGTCTCCACCCTGCCAATGCAACTCACAGACAAATGAATGACGAAGAACTGCTTGCCGCCGGTATCACACCTGATCTTGTAAGATATTCATGCGGACTTGAAGACGCACAGGATCTTATAGATGACATCCAGCAGGCACTTGATCAGATCTAAGGACAAATAAATGCCTATTAAAATTTCAAAGCATCTTCCGGCATATGATACGTTAACCAAAGAAAACATCTTTGTAATGGATGAAGTTCGTGCTTTCACACAGGATATCCGTCCTATCAAGATCCTCATTCTTAATCTAATGCCGACAAAGATAGAAACAGAAACACAGTTATGCAGACTGCTCGGCAACACTCCTCTTCAGGTGGAAATAGATCTTATCCAGACAAAAACACATAAAGCCCGTCATGTATCGGAAGAACATCTGGTCAGCTTTTACAAATACTTTGATGATATCAAATACCAGAACTTTGACGGACTTATCATTACCGGAGCACCGATAGAGCATCTGGCATATGAAGATGTTGAATACTGGAAGGAACTGTGCGAAATCATGGAATGGTCAAGAACCCATGTTTTCAGCACATTCCATATCTGCTGGGGCGCCCAGGCCGCCCTTTACTATCACTATGGGATCAAAAAGTATCCTCTGGAGGAAAAAGTATTCGGTGTATTCCACCATTCTGTCGAAAAAGAATACTCAAAGCTTTTCAGAGGATCGGATGATGTATTCATGGCACCTCATTCACGACATACTGAAGTACGAAGAGAAGATGTCGAGAAATGCAGTGATCTTGAGATACTTGCATCATCACCTGAGGCAGGCTTATACGCAGTCAGATCCAAGGATGAACGACAGATCTTTATCTTCGGTCATTCTGAATATGACAGGCTTACACTTGACAGAGAGTACAGAAGAGACAAAAATCTCGGACTGCCTATAAAAGTACCCAAGAATTATTATCCGGATGATGACGATACCAAAACACCGGTCATGAGCTGGCGCTCGCACGCCAATCTTGTTTATTCAAACTGGCTCAACTACCACGTGTACCAGACTACACCATACAACCTGGATGAGATCGCTTAGTTATCCAGTCTGATAATATCGTCTATGGTTTCACGTTTGACGGCAATATATGATTCGCCCGAATGAAGCATAACAATCGGCGGACGGCATATTCTGTTGTAATTCGATGCCATTGAGTAGTTATATGCACCGGTAGTACAGACCGCAACGTAATCACCGCGGGTTATATTGGAAGGCATCATAACATTTTCCTGAATGATATCGCCGCTTTCACAGCAGCGTCCCACAACAGAACATTTCATATTGGGAGTGTCATTCATATGATTTGCAGCAAGGCAGGTATATGACGATCTGTAAAGAGCATATCTCGGATTGTCAGGCATACCGCCGTCTATTGATACATAGTTCTTATATCCGGGGATAGCTTTGACAGAACCGACAGAATACACAGTCATACCTGCATCAGCAACGATACTTCTTCCCGGTTCAAGCAGGATCATAGGAACAGAAATACCAAGAGATGTACATGTTTCCTTAATTACCTCAGCAAGAACTGCTATTTTATGGGCAATATTGATCTGAGGATCACTCTCTACATATCTGACTCCGTATCCTCCGCCTAAATCCAGTTCCCTTGCCGTATATCCGTATTTGTTCTTTATGTCGGCAATAAATGAAAGCATTACAACT
>JAEESL010000072.1 GCA_016286345.1 Dehalococcoidales bacterium
TTCAACAATCACGCCTTCATCAAGTATGGCGACATGCTTACATATACTTTCAACAACGCTCATCTGATGAGTAATGATGATGATAGTGATACCTAGCTTTTTGTTGATGTCATTGATAAGATCCAGAATGGATTTTGTTGTATTCGGATCAAGAGCGGATGTTGCTTCATCACAAAGCAGAACTTTCGGATTGGTGGCAAGTGCTCTGGCAATAGCCACTCTCTGCTGTTGTCCTCCTGAAAGCTGAGCAGGGTATGCTTTTGCTTTATCCTTCAGACCAACGATATCAAGCAATTCCAGAGCCCTGTTTTCAGCTTCAGCTTTTTTCTTTCCTTCCAGTTCAAGAGGGAAACAAACATTCTTCAGGCAGTTCCTCTGCATGAGCAGATTGAATCCCTGAAAAATCATTGTGATGTCTCTGCGAATGCCTCTCAGATCTTTATCTGACAATGATCCGAGATCTACTCCGTCCATAATTACATTTCCGGATGTAGGTCGTTCAAGCATATTGATGCATCTTACGAGCGTGCTTTTTCCGGCACCACTCATACCGATTATACCGAATATATCACCGGTTGGAATCGTTATATTTACATCTTTTAGAGCATCAACAAGGCCATCAGCGGTCTTAAAAGATTTATATAAATGTTTAATTTCAATCATATTAAAAAACTCGCAGAGTACATTATATCTGTATTCTGCGAGTTTTTATAGTTAATGAAAGTTAATTGAATATGATGTTATTTTTTGATTTCATCAAGAGATGACATCTTGCCACTGTAAATACCCATAGGTTCAACATGTATAGGGGCTGCAGATACTATATGAGTTTTGTTTTCTGCATTGAAATCATCCATGTAAGGAACATGCTGGAAGTAGTTGGCGTCCAGTTCTCCGCTTTCAACTACATTGTTGGGCTGAACATAATCAGTATATTCAACGATCTTAAGAGTGATGTTTTTCTTGGCAAGTATGTTCTTAGCAATTGCAAGAATTTCGGCATGAGGAGTAGGTGATGCAGCAACCGAAACTGTTTTGCCGGCTAAAGCGGCGTAATCGATTGATGAATCATAACCGTCAGTAGTTTTATCTACTACTGAAACAACTGCACCGTCATATGTCTTGGAGATGTAGTCGGCGATTTCCTTGCTCTGAAGTGCTGCAACTAAAGCCTTGATAATAGGAGCATTCTCGTTGCCTGATTTGACAGCAAGAATATTTGCATACGGAGATGATGAACTCTCGATTGCAAGAGAATCTTTCGTGGGATTGATTCCTGCAGCAATTGCAAAGTTGTTGTTGATGATAGCAAAGTCCACATCCTGTCTGATGTTGGGAATCTGTGCTGCTTCAACTTCTTTGAACTGGATATTGTAAGGGTTATCCTTGATGTCTCTTGGTGTCGCGGTGATACCCGCACCATCCTTGAGTGTGATCAAACCCTGATCCTGCAGAAGCAGGAGCGCTCGTGCTTCATTTGTCGTATCATTGGGGACAGCAATTGTTGCACCTTTGTTTTTGCTGCATCCGAGAACACTGGCAAATGTAAGAAGAACCAATAATGTGGTCAGGAAAACGTAAAGTGACTTCTTCATTATTTACCTCTTTCAAATCTATTCTATGACTGTTAGTCAAATATAATAAATAGAATTCTATCACAGCGAATAAATGACTTCCATTAATCACTAATTATTCTGATTTGAATTATTTCTCTATTTTTAGTAATATTAATTTTTGTATGGGCCGTTAGCTCAATTGGCAGAGCAACTGACTCTTAATCAGTAGGTTCAGAGTTCGAGCCTCTGACGGCTCATTTTCCATTATTTCAGAAGCTTTTTTCTTTCTTTGTAGTCAGGCAGATACTTTTCTATTGTTTTATAGAAGTCTGTTCCATGGTTTTTGTGTTTTATATGCGCCAGTTCATGTACGACTACATAATCTCTTGCTTCTTTGGGATACAGCATCAGTCTGTATGAGAAACACAGACTGTTTTTGTAGGAACAGCTTCCGAATCTGGTCCTGGCAGAAGTGATCTTTATCGATGTAGGGTATAGATTCATTATCTTTGAGTAATGTTTTGTTCTTTCAGTCAGATACAACAATGCATCTCTTTTCAGATTTCTTATCTCATCCTCTCCAAGATCTGATGAGCTGTGTTTGGACAGTCTGGCTTTGGTTTTATCAATCCATTTCAGATGTCTGTATACAAAGTCATCTATCACTCTCTGACTGGTTCTGAGAGGGGCTCTGACTTCAATGGAGTTGTCATCCCGGATCCTCAGGACCAGAGTCTTTCTTTTTTGTCTTATCAGCTTATATTCAGGAAGATTTATCTGTTCCATTCGTTTTTATTAAACTCTTATCGGTCTTTGTTTACTGCTATTATTACTGCTAATATTTTAATATGGCAAACATAATAGACTATTTGAAATGGCGTGGAGATGTACCGCTGGAGATAGCTCCGTTTAATCCTGTTGATGGTCTGATAATTGCTCAGTTCAGCTATTTTCCTTATGAAGATGTGGACAGTTCATTTACCGGTACTGCTTCATATAAACTTGGTGATCTTTCCAAAAAGCTGTATGATGCTGATTTGTCTTATTATTCCAATTCCCCGCGAAAGTCTGATCTCAGCTTCATGTCCACTCTTCCAAAATGTCCGCGTTTCAGTGAAATGATTGTGTCTGAATACATGAATAATGTCGATATAGAAGAAGGAATACAATTCTCTGCAATAACGGTATTTTCCGAAGACAATTTTATAAATGTTGTTTTCAGAGGAACAGATGGTTCAATCATCGGTTGGAAAGAGGATTTCAGACTGTCTTATTCTGAAGCTATTCCTGCACAGATCGCTGCTAAGAATTATCTGAAACGAATTGCCAAAACATATAAAGGTCCTATCAGAGTGATTGGTCATTCAAAAGGCGGCAATCTTGCCTTATATGCGGTTGCTCATTCACCAAAATATATCCAGAAAAGGGTAAAGATCATTTATGCAAATGAGGCTCCCGGCTTTTCCTCCACTGAAATCAAATATCCTGGATACAATCTTATTGAAGACAGAGTAAAGTTTTATGTTCCGAATTCTTCTTTCATTGGTATGCTTCTTCTCAACAACATGACATATCAGGTAGTTAAGAGTGATTCATTTTCTGTTGCTCAGCATAATGCATATTCCTGGCAGGTCAAAAAAAATGATTTTGTGAAGAGTAAGCTGGACAGGTCCAGCGTGCTTGTAAAAAATGCTTTAGAAAAATGTTATCTGTCATTGTCCGAGGAAGATCTCAAGACATCTGTTGAGACCTTATTCGATGTAATTCTTTCTTCAAAGGCAGAAACACTGGGAGATCTGACTAAAGGTACAATTCTTAAACTGTTTAAGATGATATCAACTTCCACCAGACTTGATAAGGAAACAAAAAAGATATTGAGACAAGTTGTGCTTGAACTGTTCTCCAGTACTGCTTCATCGATAAAAGAAGATGGTCTCTTTAAAAAGAAAAAGACAGATAAACCGCAGCTGAAACAGGCATAACGATGGCTAATTTATTTGATTATCTGAACTGGCGGGGAGATTTATCATTTTCAGATGTTCCGTTTAATCCTGTTGACAGTCTTATTCTGTCAAAATTCTCTCAAATGCCGATTGAAACTGTGGATTCCGATAATCCAATGCGAAAGGTTTATAAGCTTGGTTTTCTCTCTAAAGAATTAGTAAAAGCTGATTTCAGTATATTCCCGAATGTTCCTGGAGAGCAGGATATACTCTTTTTAAAAACACTCCCGAAAATTGACAGATTCAAGAGTATAAAAGTGGTCGAATATGTAAATGATGTCAGTATCAGAGATAATATTCAGTTCTCTGCTATCACATTTCTGACTGATGATGGATTTGTTAATATTGCTTTCAGGGGAACAGATGGAACTGTGATAGGGTGGGAAGAAGATTTCCGCCTGTGCTATTCACACGCTGTTCCTGCACAGATCAAAGCAGAAAAATATCTCAAGCACATAGCTTCAGAGTATAAAGGGCCTATAAGACTTATGGGGCACTCAAAGGGTGGAAATCTAGCCATATATTCCGGAGCTCATGCCCCTGAATATATACGCAGACGTATAAAGGACATTTATGCAAATGATGCTCCAGGATTTTCTTCAAAGGAAATTGCTTATTCAGGGCATGCCAAGATCAGGAATAAACTTCATTTCTACGTGCCAAATTCTTCATTCGTTGGAATGATCCTTCTGCATAATGCTGAATACAACGTTATAAAGAGTGATTCTTTTTCCCTTGCACAGCATAATCCGTATTCATGGCAGGTCACTAAAGACGGATTTGTTCCTGCAAAGCTTGACCGGTCCAGTCAGATAATCAACAAGGCAATTGAACAGTGGTATCTTAATCTCTCTGAAGATGATCTTAAGACCTATATTGAAACTGTCTTTGATGTAATCTATTCGTCCAAGTTAACTTCTTTCAACGAATTATCGGATAAGGGATTGTCTAAGTTGCTTACAATGGCGGTTTCAGCATCTAGACTTGATGACACTACTAAAAAG
>JAEESL010000016.1 GCA_016286345.1 Dehalococcoidales bacterium
GGGCGGTTCTCCTGTAAACGTATATGTCCGGTACTCCGCAGTATGCAACTGACAGTGTCAGTCCGAAGGTCAGCTTTCTTCCAGTCAGGATCTTATATGCCAGTCCATGTGTCAGTTCGTGGAGGACTATATACACCAGAAATGCCGATACCGCTAACATCAGTTTGACCACGGGGATACCATCTTCAAGACTGGGTCTGATTATAGCAAATGACAATGCTATAAACCCTACAGTTACAATGATCGTTATGATATTTAATATGATGATAAGTTTGGAATCTTTTGCGTCAACGATTTTTACGGGTTTATAACCTTCCGGCAATTCTACTTCGTATGTAACGCCGAGTTTGTCAGACATGATTATTTCTTAAGCGATTCCACAAATCTCTGGATTCTTGTCAGGGCTTCACGGATATCGTCGATCGCTGTGGCATAACAACATCTGACATAACCTTCACCTGAATCTCCGAAAGCAGTTCCCGGGATAACCGCTACTTTTTCCTGTTTGAGAAGTTGTTCTGCAAACTCCTCACTTGATAATCCCGTACTGGTAATGTTAGGGAAGCAGTAGAATGCGCCTTTCGGTTCAAAGACTGAGAATCCGATCCTTCTCAGACCTCCGACGATAAGCTGACGTCGTCGGTTGTAATCATCGATCATTGCCTTTGATGCATCCTGACATTCCTTTAATGCTGTTAATGCAGCGCACTGGGATGCTGTTGAAGCGCACATGATAACATGCTGATGGATTTTCAACATAGCGTCCAAGATATCCTTGGGTGCAAGGGCATATCCGATCCTCCAGCCAGTCATTGCATAGGCTTTTGAGAAACCACCGAGCAAGATAGTTCTTTCCTGCATGCCGGGAAGAGATGCAAAACATACATGTTCTGTTCCGTAGGTGAGTCGCTCATAGATCTCGTCGGCCATAACGATAAGGTCGTGTTTTTTCGCCAGTTCAGCTATTTCAAGCAGTCTCTCACGACTCATGATGGCACCGGTAGGATTGCATGGATATCCGAACAAAATAGCTTTGGTCTTGGATGTTATCTTGGACTCTATATCCTCAGCATGAAGCTCAAAATTGTTCTTTTCATAAGTTGGTACTGAGACAACTTTTGCCCCGGCAAGTTCCACAACTGCAGGGTATGCAACATAGCACGGTTCTGGGACGATAACTTCGTCGGTCGGATTCAGAATTGCGCGTGCTGCCATGTCTAAAGCCTCGCTGGCGCCGACTGTTATCATGCAGTTTTCGGACTTGTACTGCAGACCGAATCTTCTGTTAAGATCATCACAGACGGCCTGTCTCAGTTCCGGCATACCGGCGTTTGAGGTGTACATGGTGTAACCCTGCTGGATGGAGTTGATGGCAGATCCGCAGATCTTCCATGGAGTGACATAATCCGGTTCTCCGATACCAAGTGATATTACACCGCTCGTGTTAGCGACCAAGTCGAAGAACTTTCTTATGCCTGATGGTTTAAGTTCTTTTGCTCTGTCAGAAATATAAGAATCAGTCATTTCAGCTCCTACAGAACAAGTGATTGTCGGAGATTGTTCTCACGCTGTGAAACAATGATCCCGTCATCCTTGTAATACTTCAGCATAAAATGGCTTGCTGTTGATGTGACACCATCAACTGTTGAAAGCTTCTGGGTCACAAAGTCTGCAATGTCTCTGATGGACTTTCCTTTGACAAGGATAAGAAGATCCATTGCTCCGCTCATCAGACAGACATCGATGGTCTCTTCGAATTTGCAAATGCTTTCTGCAATGGCATCGAACCCCACATCTTTCTGTGGCGTTATCTTTGCTTCTATGTATGCGAATACATACTGCTGGTTAAGTTTGTTCCAGTTGATGGTCGCCTTATAACCAAGGATCAGCTTTTCTTCGTTGGCTTCCCTGATGATTTTTTCTACCTCATCTGCACTGATTCCGGCCATATCCGCAATTTCCTGATTTGACAGCTTGGCATTATGTTCAAGGATGGATAAAACTTCTGCTTTTTTCATCATAAACCTCCGAGTTTAAAAGACCCGACCCTTTTTCTTGGCGATTCTTTCATTGATAATTCCGACAAAAAGGCCTGTAACAGCACCGATAAGGATATACAGTCCGTTCATGTGAGTTAAGTAACCGGTTATTACTCCGGCGATTATGCCGATGACAACAGCTACAACGGTCAGCTGGCCTGGATTTATCATTTTATGGTCTGTTCCCAGGTGTTTCATCACAACTGACATTTTTCCCAGGTATTCACGTTTGTATTCATAATCTTTGTCTTTCCCGTTTTCGATGTATGAACACAGTTCTTCAACATTCTTTTTCAGATTTTCGCACTGGCTGCAGGCTTCTGCTCTTTTTCCGATATGATAGGCAAGTTTGATAAGCTTTTCGGCATACCAGTTCTTCTTTTCATTTTCGGACATCTCGAAAGTTGCTTTTGTTATTCTTGTGTGGATGTTGTCAGCCCAAAGGTCATCTTTCTTTTGTTCTGTCTGAACTGCCTGGATGTTGTTATCATCTGTCATTTTTTATATCTCCGGATGCATTGAATGCCAGTTTGTTGACTGTTCATATGCATATGCTGCCTTCAGTATGGCTTCTTCGTTGAAACTCTTTGCAATGAACTGCATACCGATCGGCAGACCTTTTGAAAAGCCGCATGGTACCGACATTGCGGGGATGCCTGCAATGTTGACCGGAATTGTATATACATCACTGAGATACATTGAAACTGGATCGTTGATCTTGTCACCGAATTTGAAAGCAGTGGAAGGGGCAGTAGGGGTGACGATCACATCATATTTTTCAAAGGCTTCATCAAACTGCTTTCTGATAAGTGTTCTGACTTTCTGTGCCTTCAGGTAATAAGCATCATAATAACCTGCGGATAATGCATAGGTACCGATCATTATTCTTCGTTTGACTTCAGGACCGAAGCCCTTTGCTCTGGTAAGATGCATTGTGTCCCACATGGTTGCGGCATCAGGATATACATAACCGTATTTGACGCCATCATATCTGGCAAGGTTGGCGGAAGCTTCGCTCGGAGCAATGATATAGTAGACTGCAAGTGCGGCCTTGGGGTCGGGAAGTTTAACTTCCCAGTTTACATCTGCGCCTAAAGTCTCGAGTTGTTTAATACCTTTGACGATTGCTTCTTTTACATCGTCATCAAGACCGGCAGAGAGGTATTCACTTGAAACACCGATCTTCATTCCTTTGATGTCACCGGTCAGAGCTTTTGTATAATCGGGGACCTCGACCGGCATGGATGTACCGTCTTTATCATCAAATCCGCTGATATGGTTGAGAACGATTGCGGCATCTGTTACATCATGGGTGATAGGTCCTGCCTGATCCAGTGATGATGCGAAAGCAATCATACCGTATCGGCTGACTCTTCCATAGGTTGGCTTAAGGCCTACAAGTCCGCAGTAGGCTGCAGGCTGTCGGATACTGCCGCCGGTATCTGTACCGACTGAGAACAGACCTTCGCCGGCTGCTACGCCTGCTGCAGATCCGCCGGATGAACCGCCCGGTACACAGTCGGTATTCCAGGGATTTCTGGTCGGATGGAATGCTGAGTTTTCAGTTGATGAGCCCATGGCAAATTCGTCCATGTTGGCTTTTCCCAGCATGACCATACCTGCATCATTGAGCTTTTTGATAACAGTTGCGTCGTAGGGAGGTACAAAGTTGTACAGCATCTTTGATGAACATGTGGTGGTGATGCCTTTGGTGCAGAAGATATCCTTCATGAGACAGGGAACACCTGTAAGTTCTGTTATGTTGCCTTCTGCAATGCGTTTGTCGGCAGCTTTTGCCTGTTCCAATGCCTGATCTTCCGTGATGGTCACAAAAGCCTGAACTTTGGGTTCAACATCGTGGACTCTGTTGATCAGTTCCTTGGTAAGTTCTACTGATGATATCTCTTTATCTTTCAGTAATTTATGTGTTTCATGAATAGTGTTGTAATAGTTAGACATTTATCTTTTCCTCATCCTTGATTTAGTCTTCATCCATGACAGCATGGATTTTAAAGAAATCGCCATCACGGTGAGGAGCGTTTGCCATAATATCTTCATGTGAAAGTGAAGGAACAACGATATCCGGTTTGGTTGCGTTGTAGAGTTCGTTCGGCTGGGAAGTAGGCTCAACGCTTTCTGTATCGATAGTCTGAAGGATCTCGAAGTTCTTGAGAATATCTGAAAGTTTGTCTCTCATTTGATCGATTTCATCATCTTCCAGTGACATTTTTGCTAATTTTGCGATGTGTAATACATCTTCACGGCTAAGTTCCATTTTTTGTACCTCACTTATAAAGTACAATTATACCATTCACGAATATGGCGGGCAAAGATTTCAGCCTTATCAGAAAGTTTATTCCTACTTTTTTAATAATTGTCAGATGTGTTTTTTATTAGTAACATGAAAATAGATGAAACTCATTTTAAGTTAATGAAACGGGAGTTAATGGAATATGTGGATGGTAACAACAACAGATAAGGATGAAGTAGTTATTGAAGAATCGGGTGCTATTCATATTTCCGGTCCTCATGCAGTAAAGATATTCTTTGACGATGATATGATTCCTTTGCTCGAGGATGATAGGTTTCTATATGATATGTGGACAAAATTCGATGCATTATTTGATTGGGGCGATTGTGATTATTTCTCTCCTGAAAAATGCATTGGTTTCAAACAATGGTTGGAAGAACGTCTTAAAAAGGATCTCGATGCTAAATTGACTGATCTGTATTCGCAAATGTTATCGGTAGCTGATACAGCTATCGAATATGGTACAGGTATTTATTTCTATTTCTAGTCTTAACTATTATTGAACGTCAGAATCATTTTTCTTTTGTTTGCCGAACAATACCTTGAATGTCCCAAGTATTGGCTGATGTTTGATTTTGGCTGGATCAAAATGCGCGATATTGAATGCAAATTGCATGATTGGACCCGTAAGGAATGCGCCAATCAGTGTTCCGATTCCGATCGGGCCGCCCAACAGCCATCCCAGTAATGTTACAATTACCAGAATCATAATACTCACAAGTCCGATGGGTACTTTTCTAAATCGTTTGATCAGAGCTACAAGAAGTGTGTCTCTGGGACCGCATCCAAGTCCTGCGCTCATGTACAGATGCTGCATATAACCTTCAATGAACAGGCCGACAAGCATTAATCCGATCCCGGCGAAGATGTTTGTCTGGGCAGGTATGATATCCAGCCAGTTGCAAAGATCCACTGCTTTTCCCACCAGTATGGCGTCTAGGATCATGCCGATCCCGATGGGTTCTTTCATAAGGATATCGATAATGATCAGGATCACTGAAACAGCAATGAAAGCAGTGCCGTAAATCACTCCCAGTGTGTTTGAAAGACCGATATGAAAAGTATCCCAGGGAGAAACACCGATTCCTGCCTGAATGGTCAGGTAGACACCGAAACCATAAAGCATAAGCCCGACACTTGCTTTGAGCACATTGAACAGTATGTGCAAAGGAGTGTCGTTAGGTTTGGTGAGGGCTTTAAGCAGCATTGGTCTGAACTTCAGTCTTTTCGTCTGAAGTGGGAACAGCATTTTCTTTAACTGTTTCTTCTTCAGGTTCCAGAACAGCTTGGAGTGAAGCTATTGCACACTCCAGCATGTCGTCCGAAGGTTCTCTTGTTGTAAGCTTCTGAAGCCAGAGACCCGGCTGAATAAATACACGGATTACAGGATTGTCGATATGTCTTGCGTTGAACTGGATGATCTCATATGAGATTCCGGCAACAACAGGAAGCATTCCGAGTCTGATAAGAACCATTATCCACATTGCATGTTTGCCCATGAGTGCATGAACTATTACTGCTACCACCATTACGATAAGCAGGAATGCTGTTCCGCATCTGGTATGGCAGGTGGAGTAATCCCTTACGACTTCAGGGACCATTTCAGCTCCGGCTTCATAGGCATTGATTGTCTTATGTTCGGCGCCGTGGTACATAAATACTCGTTTGATGTCCTGCATGTAGCCTACAAGCCATATATAGAGCAGGAATATCGTGATCCTGACTAATCCTTCAACCAGGTTGAATGCAACTGATCCTTTGCCGATATACGGTTCGAGCAGTCGGGTGATGAATAGGGGACCAAGGAAGAATATCGCGATCGACAGTGCAAGAGAAAGTATGACCATCAGAACCATTTTGACATCGACTTTTGCGTCTTTTACTTCCTTTGTTTCCTCTTCAACTTTTTTCTCGGTCTCTTCATCCTCCAGTGCGACGTCAGCTGAATACATCAGGGAAGACATTCCGAGTATCAGTGATTCACATAAAGCAACGGTTCCTCGCAGGAAAGGGGTCTTTCTGAAGAAACCTGTATAGAATGAACCCAAAGTTTGAACTCTGGTCTTGATCTCTCCGCTTGGAGCTCTGCATGATGATGCAATCTTGTGAGGACCGCGCATCATGACGCCCTCCATAAGTGCCTGACCACCGTATCTGAATTTTGGTTCTTTCTTCTTATTATCCATAATTATTCACGTTTCTAGTAACTATCATATTCAATCATTGTAGTCTTAAATATAACTTATGTTAAATTTGTTTGTAAAAAAACAAAAAAAAACGAGAACTTCAGGTTCTCGTTTTTTGATTGATCTGATCTGATTATTTCTTGCTGTATCGCTGTCGGAATTTATCAATTCGTCCAGCGGTATCGACCATTCTCTTCTCACCAGTGTAGAAGGGATGGCATGCGCTGCAAAGTTCAACTTTCAGTGAAGGTCTGGTTGAACCGGTAGTGAATGTGTTACCGCAAGAGCAGGTCACGACAGCATCAGAATAGTATTTGGGATGGATCTTTTCTTTCATTTAACTAGTCCTCTGCGTAAACGCTAATCTTTCTCTTGTATTTTGTGGCATGTTCAAACTGAACCTTGCCGTCGATCTTTGCGTAGATGGTATGATCCTTACCGACGCCTACATTGTTGCCAGCTGCAAACTGAGTGCCACGCTGTCGTACAATGATTGTGCCTGCGTTGACAGTTTCACCGCCAAATCGCTTGACACCAAGCATCTTAGGTTTACTATCTCGTCCGTTACGGGATGACCCGCCACCTTTTTTATGTGCCATAGTCTTTTCCTCTCTGAGTTAATGCCTTGTTAGGCCTTGATGCTGTCAATCTTCAACTCAGTAAAGGGTTGACGATGACCGATTTTTTTATGATAACGAGTCTTGCGCTTGTATTTGTATACAATGACCTTCTTGCTGAGTCCAACATCCTGGACTGTAGCAGAAACGCTTGCACCTTCAACAGTGGGTTTGCCGACTGTAAGGTTGCCGTTATCACCAACAGCTAAGACCTTGTCCAATTCAACGGTTGATCCTTTTGCAGCAGGCAAAAGTTCAACTCGGATTGTCTGGCCTTCGCTGACTGTGTATTGTTTTCCACCAGTTTCAACGATAGCGTATATAATGACACCTCCAATTGACTTGCAAAAATGGATTATATCAATCCAATTCCGATTGTGTCAACCGGAACAGGACTGACCATTTCAAGCTGTTTATTAAATTTGTGCGTTATTTCTTTGCAAAAAGCTAGTATAACAGATTCTTTCCTTAATCGCCACTTGTTTTTATGCCTCAACTGCATATTTTTTCAAATGATGAAAAATTTTGCCGTTTCCTTTATCATTATTAGTCTATAAGAACGTTACTAATACAAGATGGGAGTTAGTCAACAATAATATGCCAATTCAGAAAGCTGTAATCGATCTTGGACCGAGAGCATATGCTGTATATGTCGGTACTGATATTCAGAATGAAACCAACCTGATACTTGGCAGTAAAACAGCAGGCCGAAGTCTGTTTGTTGTTACAGATGCTGCTTTATATCCCATCTACGTCCAGTCTTTCATTCAGACTCTCAGAGAAAAAGGCTGGGATGTTCATGGTATGACTATTCCTTCCGGTGAAAAGAACCGTTCTCTCGAGCAGGTGGAAAAGATCCTTTCGGAATTTGTTCATCAGAAACTTTCAAAAGATACTCTGGTGGTTTGCATCGGAGGAGGATCCATCGCTGATGTATGCGGCTATGCTGCATCACAATTTTTGGGTGGCCTTCCTTATATAAATATAGCAACTACACTGCAGGGTATGGTGGATGGCTGTATCGGCGGTTATCATGCTCTTAATTATGGCGGATACAAGGACCAGATCAGTTGTGTGTATCAGCCTAAATCTGTAATTTGCGACGTTGCACGGCTCCACAGCCTTCCTGAAAACGAGTTCGCGAACGGTCTGGCAGAAATCATTAAACTCAGCGTCGCCAAAGATCCAGTTATGTTCGGATTCCTTGAGGCCAACCTCAGGATGATAAAGAACAGAGATAACGTGAAACTTCAGAAACTCGTCGCACGAGCTATCGCAGTAAAGGCGTTATACATCAGGGCTGATGAGAAAAATGTCGGTCCCCAGCAGAAGCTTGATCTGGGACACACTGTCGGGCATGCACTTGAATCCATCAGCGATTTCCAGATATCCCATGGGGAAGCACTTAGTGTAGGACTGCTGACAGCTGCTCGTGTATCAATGAAACTGAATCAGCTTCCTTATGCTGAATATCACAGAATTAAAGCTTTACTGACCGAATGCGGGTTGCCTACTTCGATCGGTGATTACGATATTGAAAAAATAAATGAAGCAATAATGCATGACAGAAAGGTCCATGGACAGACCGTGAATTATATCTTACCTCTTAGAATAGGTAAAATTGTATCCACTGAAAAAATCACTCTGGATATGATCGATCAGGCCATTGGTGAAGATTAGCGATTATGAAGATAAAAATTGAAAGAAGTTTGATCCGGGGCAAGGTTGATGTTCCACCAAGCAAAAGCATGACTATACGTGCCATTGCATGTGCATCGCTTGCCAAGGGTTCCACATATCTGAAATATCCGCTGGTGGGTGAGGATACTCATAGAATGATTGATGCTCTCACTGCCTGTGGTATCAGATTCAAACCGGTGAAGAATGGTTACCAGATCGATGGCGGGACACTGCGGGAACCGAAGGAAGAGATCTTCTGCGGTGAATCGGCAGCTGTTTTCAGATTTATGATAGCGATCGCAACTCTTATTCCTGGTACAACCAGGATCGTTCCTGGCCCTAATCTGGCCAAAAGACCTGTGGCCCCTCTGCTCAGTGTTTTATCTGAGCTTGAGATCGAATGCAGTATCGAAGGGTCAACAGTCGTTATTCACGGTGGTGAATGCGAGGGCGGCGAAATAACCATTCCAGGAGACATGAGTTCCCAGTTCATCTCAGCTATGATGACTGTCGGTCCCTGCTTCAAACGTGGTCTTGTGATCCAGTTTGCCTCACCTTTGAAGGCAAAGGCTTACATAAATATGACTGATGAATGTATGCGTGAATTCGGTGTCAGAACAAAGATTCCTCAGTCATATCTGAACATAACTATCAATCCCCAGTCCTATCATGAAGCAACTTATACTCCTGACGGTGACTGGTCGTTTGCTGCCAATCTTCTTGCACTCGGAGCTATAACCAGTGTCTGCCAGAGAATCAGTACATCAGCAGGGGAACAGTACGGAAATATCCTTGTAACCAATCTTAAAGCTGAGAGCAAACAGGCTGACAGGACTATCCTTAATATGATCCAGAAAATGGGCGGCAGATTCTCTCTCAGACAGTCTTCTGTCATGGTACAGGCATCCCAGCTTTACGGATTCAATGCAGATTTCCTCGACTGTATCACTCTCTTTCCGATCATGGCTGTCATGGCTTCCACCGTACAGGGTTCTGTAACGACCATGCGAGGTCTTTCGGCTGAACGAAAGAAATTCAATAACGATATAGATAATCTCCTCACTGAGTTTTCCAAGCTCAAGATAAGATATATAGATGAAGGCAACAGCATTAAGATCATCGGCAGCACTCCTGTGACTGCCACTGTTGACACCCATGATTCTTTCAGAATAGGGCTTGCTCTTATAATTCTTGGATCTGTGTCAGGTAACATAACGATAGAAAATGCCGAATGTGTCGAGAACACATATCCCAATATCTGGAAGACTCTGGAATCGATCGGTGTCAAAGTAAACACTGTCGAGTAAAATTTTTTCCCACTGAAAAATTTTTTTCCAAAAAAATTTTTTTTCTACGTTTGACTAACGCATATATTCATGCTAACATTCACACTTGCGTTATTTTGATTATTTGGAGAAGTGACCGCGAAAATATCGCCCGGCTTCTCAAAGAAAAC
This sequence comes from Dehalococcoidales bacterium, assembly GCA_016286345.1. Taxonomy (GTDB): domain Bacteria; phylum Chloroflexota; class Dehalococcoidia; order Dehalococcoidales; family UBA1222; genus UBA1222. Next base: position 10,290 of record JAEESL010000016.1, read on the forward strand.
AACTGGGACGGAGCAGGAGGCCTGTCCTGGGCGTTTTATTGTGTAAAAAAGTTTAATATTTTTTAGGGAGAATTAGCATTGCCAACAATCAATCAGTTAGTCAGAAAAGGCCGACAGTCCGCTGCTAAGAAAAGCAAGACCCCGGCTTTGCGTTTGACCTACAATGGTTTGACGCGAAAAACCCACAGGAGTGAATTGGGTGCTCCGCAGAAGCGAGGCGTTTGTGTCCAGGTCAAGACCATGACACCTAAAAAGCCTAACTCTGCTATGCGAAAGATCGCTCGTGTACGTTTATCCAATCTTATGGAAGTCACCGCATATATTCCCGGTGAAGGTCATGAACTTCAGGAACACTCTGTAGTTCTGGTCCGCGGTGGTCGTGTACCTGATTTACCAGGTGTTCGATACCACATCGTTCGAGGCACTCTCGATACAACCGGTGTCGGCAAGCGAAAGCAGGGCCGAAGCAAATACGGTGCAAAACGAGAAAAGGCTAGTAAATAGGAGATAGTAAATGTCACGACGAGGTGTAATTAGAAAGCGAAAAGTTAACCCCGATGCCAAATACGGCAGCGAGGTTTTAGCCGTCTTCATTAACAAGATAATGATCGGCGGCAAAAAGACTACCGCAACCAAGGTAGTTTATGATGCACTCGACCTGATTCAGGAGAAGGAAGGCAAGGATCCCATGACCGTATTCAATCAGGCCATGACCAATGTCACCCCTCTCATCGAAGTCAAAGCCCGACGAGTCGGCGGTGCAAACTACCAGGTTCCTGTAGAAGTACGAAAGGGTCGAGATACTGCACTTGCAATGCGATGGCTTATCAGATTCAGCCGCGCACGAGCCGGTCATTCTATGGCTGAAAAACTTTCAGCAGAGTTGATTGATGCTTCAAATGGTGTTGGTGCTTCAGTTAAGAAGCGTGAAGAAACTCATAAGATGGCCGAAGCCAACCGAGCTTTTGCCCATTACAGATGGTAATACTTGGGAGGATTATTTAGTAAATGTCTAGCAGTTTTCCAGTAGAAAAAATTCGTAATATCGGTATCATTGCTCACATCGACGCCGGTAAGACAACTTGTACTGAACGAATTCTTTACAATACCGGTAAGAACTATAAGCTCGGAAATGTCGACGACGGCAATACTACCACCGACTGGATGGCTGAGGAAAAAGCCCGAGGTATTACAATCGTTTCAGCTGCAATCACAAGCGAATGGAAGGGTTATCGACTCAATCTGATCGATACTCCGGGACACGTCGATTTCACTGCTGAAGTCGAACGAAGTCTCCGAGTCCTTGACGGCGGTGTCGTTGTTTTCGATGGTGTTGCTGGTGTTGAAGCTCAGTCTGAAACTGTCTGGAGACAGGCCAACCGATACAACGTTCCCCGAATCTGCTTCGTAAATAAGATGGACCGAACCGGTGCCGATTATTTCCGATGCGTGGATATGATCAGAGAACGACTCAAGGCTAAACCCTTACCCATTATGCTTCCTATCGGCGTTGCCGATACTTTCAAGGGCGTCCTGGATCTTATTGAAGCAAAGGCTTACTACTTCGATCAGAAGGAAGATACCTCCTTCACTACCACTGATGTCCCTGAAAACATGAAATCTGTTTATGAAGAAAACAGAAACAAATTAATTGAAATACTGGCCGAATCTGATGATGATATCATGAACGCCTATCTTGAAGGTGCCGAGATATCCAATGATCAGATCCGTGCAGCTATTCGAAAAGAAACATTGACTGGTTTATGCTACCCAGTTCTTTGCGGTTCTGCTCTAAAAAATAAGGGTGTCCAAATGTTGCTGGACGCCATCACATACTATCTGCCTTGTCCGACCGATATGCCTCCTATGAAGGTTACCGATCCCAAGACAGGTGAAGATCTTCACGTTGAATTATCAGCCGATGAACCTTTCTCAGCTTTGGCTTTCAAAGTCGTTGCTGATCCGTACGTCGGCCGACTCGTTTACTTACGAGTCTATTCCGGTAAGATACATGCCGGTGATGCTGTTCTCAATACAACCCGAGATCAGAAAGAAAGAACCGGCCGACTTCTTCTCATGCACTCCAACAGACATGAGGAAATCGAAGAATCCGAAGCCGGAAACATCATTGCTTGTATCGGTCTCAAGAACACACTGACCGGTGATACCCTCTGCGATATCAACCGACCTATCCTTCTTGAGTCCATCAAATTCCCTGAACCTGTTCTTTCAGTCGCAGTTGAACCTAAGACAAGAGCTGATCGAGACAAGATGATCGATGCCTTGACCAAGCTTGCCGAGGAAGATCCTACTTTCAAGGTCAAATACGACGAAGAAACTGGTCAGACAATTATTTCAGGTATGGGCGAACTCCACGTTGATGTTCTCATCAGCCGTTTGCTCAACGAATTCAAAGTAGGCGCTAACATCGGTGCTCCTAGAGTTGCCTACAAAGAAACCCTTAAGTCTCTCACCAAGGCCGAGGGCAAATTTATCCGTCAGAGCGGTGGCCGTGGTCAATACGGTCACGTTTTGGTACAGTTCGAACCTCTTGAACATGGCAAGGGCTTTGAATTTGTAGATATGATTAAGGGTGGTGTACTCCCCAAAGAGTACATCAAAGCAGCGGAAGCTGGTATCAAAGACGCAATGGAAGCAGGCGGGCGATCCGGATATCCTGTGGTCGATTTACGTGCCACACTATATGACGGTAGCTTCCATGAAGTCGACTCCTCCGATATGGCTTTCAAAATGGCTGGTTCTCTCGCGCTGAAAGATGCATTCAGCAAGAGTTCGGCTGTGTTGCTGGAACCTGTAATGCGCATGGAGGTTGTAACTCCTGAACAGTATATGGGCGACATTATCGGTGACCTGTCATCACGTCGAGGCCAGGTTGAATCCATTGAGAATCACGGCGATACCTCCACGCTCCACGGCATTCTGCCGTTATCCAATACCTTTGGCTATGCAACCGATCTCCGTTCCATGACTCAGGGTCGTGCTACATATTCAATGGAATTTAATCAGTATCAAGAAGTGCCAGCTAATTTGGCAGAAGAAATCAGAGCTGAAGCAGCTGGTAAATAGGCTACTTCAAGACAAGGTGAATTTATGACAGCAAAACAGAAGATACGAATCAAGATCAAGGCTTTCGATCACAACATCCTTGACCAGGCTGCTAAACAGATCGTAGAAGCTTTGGAAAAGACCGGCGCTGTTGTAGTCGGTCCGGTTCCGCTACCTACCTCAATCCAGAAGGTCAGTATCATTCGAAGTTCCTTCATCGATAAGGATTCACAGGAACAGTTCGAAATGCGTACTCACAAAAGATTGATCGATATCGTCGAAACAACTTCAAAGACAATCGATGCATTGACCAATCTTCAGCTTCCTTCCGGTGTAGGAATTGATATTAAGTCTTAGTAAGGTAAGAAAAGAAAATGTTAAATGGAATAATAGGTCGTAAACTGGGGATGACCCAGATATATACAGAAAAGGGCAAGGCTGAGGCAGTTACTCTGGTTCAGGCCGGACCCTGCACTGTAGTACAGGTCAAAAGCACCGACAGCGACGGCTACAATGCCGCCCAGCTCGGTTATGGCACTGCAAAGCACGTCACCAAGGCTGTAAAAGGTCATTGCAAGAATCTTGGTGAATTCGAAGTTCTCAAGGAAATTCGACTTGACAGTGTCGAAGATGTAACCGTTGGTGACAAGATCGACGTTTCAAGCTTTGAAATCGGCGAACTCGTCAAGATCACCGGTACATCAAAAGGTCGCGGTCATGCCGGTGTCGTCAAGCGACACGGTTTTGCCGGTGGTCCTAAAACTCATGGTCAGTCAGATCGACATCGTGCACCCGGTTCAATCGGTTCCTGCGCTACTCCTGGTCGAGTACTCAAGGGACGACGAATGGCCGGACACATGGGCTGTGCCAAAGTCACACTCAGAAATGTTGAAATCATGAAAGTTGATACCAAAAACAATATTTTCATGGTCAAGGGACCCGTTCCCGGAGCTGATGGCGGTCTTGTTACCATCGCCAAGATGGGAGGGAAGAAATAATGAATATAGATCTTTATGATATGAGCGGTAAGGTTCTCAAGCAGATTGAGATCAGTGACAGCGTTTTCTGTCAGCCTGCCAATGAAGATGTTATTCATCAGGCCCTGGTCACCATCAATGCCAACAAACGACAGGGTACCGCTTCAACCAAGACCCGATCTGAAGTACACGGCAGCACCCGAAAGTTATTCAAGCAGAAGGGTACCGGCCGAGCCCGATCAGGCAACATCAAGAGCGGTCTCAAGAGAGGCGGAGGCGTTATCTTTGGCCCGAAGCCCCGAGATTACTCAATGGCTCTTCCCAAGAAAATGAAGAGACAGGCAATCCGATGCGTACTTTCAAGCAAAGCACTCACCGGTACAATGAAAGTAGTTGATGCACTTAAGTTTGATGAACCTAAGACCAAAGTTATGGCTGGCGTCATCAAATCACTTGGTGTCGAACAGACTGCAATCGTTGCCATCGAGAATGTTGACCGCAACATCATCAAATCAGCCAGCAATATTCCCGGTGTCGTTACCATGCAGGCCCGACAGCTCAATGTCGCTGATCTTCTGAAATACAAATCACTGATCATCACTGAAGCAGCAGTTCGAGAAATCGAAGGCATTTGGGGAGGTGCTGCATAATGGCTAATTTAACCGTATATGACATTCTGTGCAAACCTATCGTCACAGAAAAATCAAGCGCTCTGATGGCTGACAATCAGTATTGTTTCGAAGTCGTCAAGGCAGCAAATAAATTCCAGATCAAACGCGCCGTCGAGACCATCTATAAAGTTACCGTCGTCGATGTCCGATGCATCATGATGCCCGGTAAAGTTAAGAGAATTGGTCGTGGTTTCGCTAAGACATCCTCTTGGAAAAAAGCAATTATCACTCTCAAAGAGGGTGACTCAATTGAAATGGTCAAGGGTGTGTAAGGGGAAGGTTGAAGAGAAATGACAGTTAAATTTTATAAACCTACTTCACCTGGACGACGAAATGGTTCTGTTCTTTTAAATGAAGAGATTACCAAGGATCGTCCGGAAAAATCTTTGACCGTTGCTTTACGAAAACGAGGCGGTCGAAACTCTCAGGGTAAGATCACCGTACGACATCGTGGCGGCGGTGCAAAACGAATGATTCGAATCATCGATTTCAAACGTGATAAATTCAATATCCCTGGAAAAGTTGCAGCTATTGAATATGATCCTAACCGATCTGCCAATCTTGCTCTTATCTTCTACGCCGATGGTGAAAAGAGATACATTCTTGCTCCCGAAGGTCTCAAAGTAGGCGATATGATCAAGTCAGCTGATGCTTGTGAACATACACCCGGCAACAGCATGTGCCTTGGTTCCATTGCAACCGGTACCTTCATTCATAACATTGAAGTTACTCTCGGCCGCGGTGGCAGCCTGGTACGATCTGCCGGCAATGCTGCTCAGTTAGTCGCCAAGGAAGGCGACTATGTAACCGTTCGATTACCTTCGGGTGAAATGCGAAAGATTCGATGTGAATGTCACGCAACCGTCGGTATCGTCGGCAATGGTGATCATCAGAACGTTGAACTCGGCAAAGCTGGCCGATCACGACATATGGGCCGCAGACCTACTGTCCGTGGTACCGTAATGAACCCCTGTGATCATCCTCATGGCGGTGGTGAAGGTCGTTCACCTGTTGGTATGCCCGGTCCTAAGACTCCTTGGGGTAAGCCAGCACTTGGTTACAAGACCCGAAAGCCTAAAGCTTCAGATAAATTAATCGTTAAGCGACGAGGTAAATAATAATGTCTAGATCGATTAAAAAAGGTCCTGCATTAGATGCAAATCTCATTAAAAAAGTAGATGCTGTCAATGCCAGCGGTGAAAAAACCATTATCAAGACTTGGGCACGATGGTGCACCATTACTCCTGAAATGGTTGGACTTACCATCGGTGTCCATGACGGACGACGTCATGTACCCATCTTCATTACTGAGAATATGGTCGGGCATCGTTTGGGTGAATTTGCTGTCACTCGTACTTTCCGAGGTCATGGTGACAAATCCGAGAAAGCAGCATAGGATCAAAGGAACTAAATGATGGAAGTAAAAGCACAGTTTAAGAATACAGGCGTATCTGCTCGTAAAATACGACTCTACGTCGATTTGGTTCGAGGCAAGAAAGTTGATGAGGCCTTAACAATCCTCAAGTATCAGACATCTCCTTCAGCTCAGATCGTCGCTAAAGCTGTAAAGAGTGCCGCAGCCAACGCTGAGAACAACAACTCATTGGAACGAGAAACTTTAAGAATTATTGAAATTTATGCTGATGATGCTCCCATGTTGAAGCGATATCAGCCCAGAGCACGAGGCAGTGCTGATCAAATTCTCAAGAGATCAAGCCACATAACTGTCGTCGTAGCTGATCAGGAGGACTAATGGGACGCAAAGTCAATCCAATAGGTTTCAGACTTGGTGTAATCCGCGACTGGCAGTCTAAATGGTTTGAAGATGCCAACTACGCAGATTATGTATATGAAGATTACAAATTGAGAAAAGCCATCATGGATAAATATGCTGATGCCAGCATTTCTCGAATTGAAATCGAACGAAGCGCAACCAAGGTCAGTGTTCTTATTCACACCGCACGACCCGGTATTGTTATCGGCAGAAGCGGACAGCGAGTAGGTGAGATCACCGAAATGCTTGAAAAGATCATTGGTAAAAAAGTTCAGGTCGATGCATTCGAAATCCGACGACCTGAAATGGATGCTTATTTAGTCGCACGATCAGTTGCTGATCAGTTGGAACGACGTGTTGCTTATCGAAGAGCAATGAAACAGGCAATGTTCAGAACCATGCAGTCCGGCGCAAAGGGTATGAGAATCATCTGCTCCGGCCGACTTGGTGGTGCTGAAATTGCACGATCTCAGATGATGCATCAGGGACGAGTCCCTCTGCAGACACTGAGAGCCGACATTGATTACGGCTTCGCCGAAGCTGCCACAATCATGGGTAAGATCGGTGTTAAGGTCTGGATCTATCGAGGCGATATTCTGCCTGAAGCCAGAAACGTAGAAACCAGCGATGCATTTGCTTCAAGTGAAGCTGCAGATGAGGTCGCAAAGGTTGACGAATCTGCTGAGGATACTGGCAAGCGACGAGCTGCAAAGAAAGCAGAAGATGCTACTGCTGAAAAGAAGCCCGCTGCACGCCGAAGAACACATACTGCTGCTGCAAAAGATGCGGATGCTAGCACTGATGCAAAAGCTGTAAGTGCCGAAAAGAAGACTGCTGAAAAACCGGCTAAGGCTGCTTCAAAAGCCAAAGCTACAAAAGCAGAAGAAACTGCTGAAGAAGCAAAACCTAAGCGAGCTACCAAGAAAAAGGATGCTGAAGCCTAGGTCAGGCTTGCAGATTAGAGGTAATTAGATGTTACAACCAAAACGAGTTAAATACAGAAAGACACACAAGGGACGCCGATCCGGTGCTGCTCATTCAGGCAACACCCTGGCGTTCGGTGATTACGGTTTACAGGCCGTAGGTTCTGCATGGATGACTGCTCGTCAGATTGAAGCCGCCCGACGTGCTATCGTGAGATACATGAAGAGAGACGGTAAGATTTGGATCAGAATCTTCCCGGACAAGCCTGTAACCACAAAACCTGCCGAAGTCCGAATGGGTGGCGGTAAAGGTGCAACCGATTACTGGGTAGCAGTAATCAAACGAGATCGAGTTCTTTTCGAAGTTGCCGGTGTTAGTTTTGACACTGCCAAGGAAGCAATGAGACTCGCATCATACAAACTCCCGTTCAAAACAAAATTCATTTCAAAGGTCGACCCTAATCACGCCAAGGTGACTGAAGAAGCTGAAGCAGAGGAGGTCGCTGAATAATGAAGTACGCAGATATCAAAGCAATGGGCAACGAGGAATTGGATGCCAAGATCCTCGAAACCAAAAAAGATCTGATGGAACTCCGATTCCAGGCTGCCAACAAGCAGATCAAGAATCATCGTGAGATTCCTAACATCAAAAAAGATATTGCACGAATGAAGACCGCTAAACGACAGCGCGAGTTAGAAAATAAGTAGGTATTTAGATCATGGAAAATATTATTAAACCTAAGACAATGATTGGTACTGTTGTATCAGACAAAATGGATAAGACCATTGTCGTTGCTGTCGAAAAGACAAAGATGCATCCTCTTTATCGAAAGACCTATAAGAAAGTAATCAAGTACAAGGCTCACGATGAAAAGAACGAATGCAAAAACGGCGATGTAGTTCGAATTATCGCTTCACGACCTTTCTCAAAGGAAGTCGTATGGCGATTAGACGAAATTTTAACAAAGGCTGTGGCAGTTGATGTCAAGCCCGAAGAAGTTGAGTAAAGGGGAAAACCGATGATTCAGACAAATTCTAGATTGAATGTTGCAGATAACACCGGTGCCAAGCAGGTTATGTGCATTGGTATCCCCGGTGACAGCCATCGAAAGACCGCTAAGGTCGGTGATGTTATTACCTGTGCTGTCAAAAAGGCAGCTCCTGATGGCATGGTCAAAAAGAGTGATGTCGTCCGATGCGTCATCGTTCGTGTCAACGAACCTTATCGACGAGCAGACGGTTCATACATCCGTTTCGATGACAACGCTGCCGTCATCCTTAATGATGAAACAAATCCTAAAGGTACCCGTATTTTTGGTCCGGTCGCACGTGAATTGCGTGAAAAGAATTTCACCAAAATCTTATCCTTGGCACCGGAAGTACTGTAAAGAGTAGGCTATAGAATGAAAATCAGAAAAAACGATACAGTGCTAGTTATAGCAGGCAAGGATAGAGGAAAGACCGGCAAGGTCCGATTCGTATATCCTTCCGAAAACAAAGTGATCGTTGAAAACGTCAACATGATCAAAAAACATGCACGTGCCAACGCTCAGACAAAACAGGGCGGAATCATTGAACTTGAAGCCAAAATGAATGCTTCAAATGTCATGCTTCTCTGCGAAAAATGCAAGAAACCCGCACGAATCGGTTACAAGTTTCTTGAAGATGGCAAGAAAGTCAGATACTGCCGAGTATGTAATGAGGTGCTTGACTAATGCCTAGACTAAAAGATAAATACACAAATGAAGTCGTTGACCAGCTCAAACAGGATTTGAACTGCGACAACGTTATGGCTATTCCCCGAGTCAACAAGATCGTTGTCAACATCGGTATCGGTGAAGCTATTAAGAACAGCAAGGCTCTTGATGCAGCCATCGCCGATTTAACTGCCATTACCGGACAGAAACCGATCAGCATTAAATCCAGCAAGTCAATCTCACAGTTTGGTCTCCGAAAAGGTGATACAGTTGGTGTCAAGGTTACCTTACGCGGCAACAGAATGTGGGAATTCCTTGATAAACTGGTAAGCGTTGTTTTACCTCGAATCCGAGAATTCAACGGTGTATCCAACCGAGCTTGGGACGGCAGAGGAAACTATACTCTCGGTCTCAATGATCAGACTGTATTCCCTGAAATTGAATTTGATAAGGTCGATAAAGTACGTGGTCTGGAAATCTGTATCAACACTTCCGCCACTACTGATGAAGCAGGACGCCAGTTGCTCACCAGACTTGGCATGCCTTTCAGCAAGGACTAGAGGTTAATATGGCTAAAACTTCCAAAATTGTAAAATCACGTAGAACCCCGAAATTTAAGGTTCAACAGCACAATCGATGTAATGTTTGTGGCAGACCTCACGGTTATTTGCGCAAATACGGCTTATGCCGAATTTGCTTCCGCAAACTTGCTTTGAGCGGCAGCATCCCTGGTGTTCGAAAATCGAGCTGGTAAAGAGGTTATTGAATATGTCAAGTGATCCAATTGCTGATATGCTGACTCGAATTCGTAATGCAAACATGGCTCATCACGACAGTGTGAGCTTCCCTGCATCACGAATTAAGGAAGATATCATAAATATCATGAAGCAGGAAGGCTTCATTACTGATTATGAAGTGTCGGGAACTGGAAAAGAACGTTCCATCAACGTTACTTTACGTTATGCAGAACGCAATCGCCCAATGATCAACGGACTTAAGAGAGTTTCAAAACCGGGTCTTCGACTTTATGTCGGCCGAAATGATATTCCCCGAGTCTATGGTGGTATGGGTATTGCCATCCTTTCAACATCGAAAGGTGTTCTCCCCAGTTATAAAGCTTGGAAACAGGGTGTTGGCGGCGAATTGCTCTGCTACATCTGGTAGTTTCCGAATTGAGGTTTGATAAATGTCCAGAATAGGTCTTATGCCAATAACAATTCCGTCCAATGTGACGGTTGATGTAAAGGACCAGGATATTCTTGTCAAGGGTCCGAAGGGTGAATTGAAATACACCATCAGCCCCCGACTCAATATTGAAGTTGAAGATGGCAAGCTCTTGGTCAAACGATCAAATGATGAAAGGGAAAGCCGAGCATTACATGGTCTTACCCGAACTTTGATCAATAACATGGTCACCGGTGTTACCGATGGTTACGAGAAAAAACTCGAATTGGTCGGTGTAGGTTTCCGTGCTGAAAAAGAAAACGATAATCTTGTGATCCGAGTTGGTTTTACCCATCCGGTCACCATTGTCCCTCGTCCTGGTATTTCCTTTGCTGTCGATGGCAAAGCCACCGGTATTACCGTTTCAGGTATCAGCAAGGAAATGGTAGGTCAGACTGCCGCTGAAATCAGAGGAATCCGACCTCCCGATCACTATAAGGGCAAGGGCATCCGATACGCTGATGAAGTCGTCAAGCTCAAGCCGGGCAAAGCTGGTAAGGCTGTAGGAGGTAAGAAATAATGGTAGCTAAGAATACTAAACAGAGCCGAATCTCCCGACATGCCAGAATCCGAAGCAAAGTCAACGGCACTGCAGAACGACCTCGACTTTGTGTCTTCCGATCATTGGCAAACATTTCCTGCCAGGTGATCGATGATGTTGCTGGCAGAACTATTGTCAGTGCTTCATCAATGGAAGCTGCAGTAAAAGAAAAGAGCGACCTTACCAAGACCGGAGAAGCAGAACTCGTAGGTCAGCTTGTTGCTGAACGAGCTATTGAAGCCGGCTGCAAAGAAGTAGTATTCGACCGAGGCGGTTTCAAATATATGGGCCGTGTCAAGAGTCTTGCCGAAGCAGCCCGAAAAGCCGGATTAATTTTCTAAGGATGGACTGAAGTGGCTAAAGAGAAAACAAATATTAGTAAGATAGATGCCAGTGAACTGGCACTTAATGACAGATTGATCTATATCAATCGAGTCACCAAGGTACTCAAGGGCGGCAAACGACTTGCATTC